>DATIVW010000213.1:0-7925 GCA_035465595.1 Rhizomicrobium sp.
TATCTTGAGCACTACAATCACGGCCGGCCCTTCATCATCGCGGGGCACAGCCAGGGCGCGCGCCATGCCCGCACCTTGCTGGCCGACATGATCGACGGCACCAAGCTCCAGAATCAACTTGTCGCTGCTTACGTCGTCGGCAACTGGATCGACGAGGACTGGTTCAAGGCGCGCAAGACGCTCAGACCTTGCGAGCGCGCCGATGACACCGGCTGCATACTCACATGGTCAAGCGTGCTGGAAGGTTCGGATGCGACGAAAATGCGCTGGGATTTCGTGCAGCGTTCCGGCGATGCGCCCGGGGCGGCGAACCATCGCTATGTCTGCACCAATCCGCTCGACTGGTCGCAATCGGCGGCGCTCGCGCCTGCGAGCGACAATCTCGGCGGCTGGTTCTATGGCCGCGGTGACAAACCCCTGCCGGCGCAGCCGCAACTGGTGAGCGCACGCTGCGACAACGGCGCGCTCTTCATCAGCGATCCACCCGGCATCGGGTGGCACATTCTGGTCGGGCCCGGCGGGAACTATCACGATTACGACTATCAGCTCGCCTATATGAACATCCGCCGCAATGCGGAGACGCGCGCGCAGGCCTTTCTCGCGGACAGGACGCCGCGGACCGCTTACTGAACCATTTTGCGATTGCAGGCGCGTCCGCGCCGAGTGAGTCTGATTTCATGACGGATCGGACGCTTGCCACGCGTGTTGTCATCGCCGGTGGCGGGCCCGCCGGAATGATGTGCGGTTTTCTGCTGGCGCGCGCGGGCATCGATGTCGTCGTTCTGGAAAAGCACAGAGACTTCTTCCGCGATTTTCGCGGGGACACGGTGCATCCGGCGACGCTCAATGCCTTCGCCGAACTCGGGCTCTTGGAAGAGTTGCGCAAAGTCCCGCATCGGGAGCTGACGGATGTGGCCGCGCAGATCGAAGGTGTGACCTATCCGGCAGGCGATTTCCGGCACCTTCCCGGCCGCGCCAAATTCATCGCGCTGATGCCGCAGTGGGACTTCCTGAATTTTCTTTCGGGGAAGGCGAAAGCTTTTCTCAACTTCCGCCTGATGATGGAAACCGAAGCGAGCGATCTTATCGACACCGACGGAAGGATCACCGGTGTTCTGGCGCAAACCGCCGATGGACCATTGCGCATCGATGCCGACCTCGTGATCGGCGCGGATGGGCGCCATTCGACAATTCGCGAGAAAGCCGGCTTCAGGCCGATCGAGCTTGGCGCGCCCATCGATGTGCTATGGCTGAAGCTTCCACGCAAGGCGAGCGATCCCGAAGCGGTGCTGGGCCGTGTATCTGCCGGTCTCCTCTTCGTGATGATCGATCGCGGCGACTATTGGCAATGTGCCTTCGTCGTTCCCAAGGGCGGTTTCGATGCCATCAAGGCAGACGGTCTCGAAGCGTTTCACAAGCGCCTCGCGAAGGCGGCCGGGTTCGCGGCGAACCGCATCGACGCCATCAGGAGTTTCGACGACGTATCGCTGCTTACCGTCACGGTCGATCGGTTGGCGCAGTGGGCGAGGCCAGGGCTGCTCTGCATCGGCGACAGCGCGCATGCGATGTCGCCGGTGGGCGGTGTCGGCATCAATCTCGCGATCCAGGATGCCATCGCCGCCGCCAACCTGCTGTGGCGGCCTCTCGCCAAAGGCAAGCCGACGCGGGAGGATCTCAACCGCGTGCAGGCGCGGCGCGAATTTCCGGTGAAGGTCACGCAGGCCGCACAGGTGGCGATCCAGAGCCGCATCATCGCGCCGGCATTGCAGAGCGCCGAACCATTGAAGCCGCCCTTCGCCCTCAAGCTCCTGAAGGCGTTTCCCTTCCTGCGCGTGATTCCGGCTTATGCGGTAGGCCTCGGCGTCCGGCCCGAGCACATCCGATCCCCGGATCGCGCAAGCTCCTGATTGGGCTTGCATTTCGGGTGCGTCGCATCTTCGCAACCGAAATGGTTGATAATCGTTTACCTTGATCGCGCGGCACCGCTTCGCGGCGCCAGCGCCAGTTGGGGGATATTGCGATGTCCAATTTCGCGAAAACCGTATTCGGTGCGTTGATCGCGTTGCTGTTCAGCAGTGGCGCTTTCGCCTGTGACTATTGCTACGGCAGTTACTACGGCGGCCGCGAAGTCTATTCCTGCAACGCCGGTCAATATGATTGCCGCTATGAATCGAGCCTCTATATCCCGCGCGTCGGCGATTGCGGCTATGGCTGCCACGGCTATTACAGTCGCTACTGGGACGACGGCTGCGGTTGCTATCGCGCCCGCGTGCACGCCTACAATCGCGGCTTCCGCCACGGCTATCGCGTCGGCTTCCACGACGGCTACGAAATCGCGAGCTATGGCGATGACGACGGCTTCTACGACGACGGCCACAAATGGCATCGCTGGGAGCGCTGGCATGATGGCGATGGCCATTGGCGCGACGGCTGGCACGACGACAAGGGCGGCTGGCATGACCGCGAGCGCCATGACGACCATGGTGGATGGCAAGACGGCGACCGGCATGATGACCATGACTGGCATGACGATGGCCATGGTGATCACCACGATGGCGACCATCACGACGATCACCCCTGAGGCCCTTCAGCCATCTTGAAAGAAAAACGGCGGGACATGCGTCCCGCCGTTTTCGCATTCGAAAGGGCCGAAACCGGAATTACATCTGCATCGTCCAGCCCTCGACGCCCATGGACGCCTGCCGGATGGCTTCGGATAGTGTGGGATGCGGATGGCTGGTGCGGGCGATGTCCTCGCTGGCTGCGCCGAATTCGATGGCGAGCGCGCATTCGGCGATCATCTCGCCGGCATTGGCGCCAAGGATATGCGCGCCGAGCACGCGGTCGGTCTTCGCATCGGCGATGATCTTGGCGAAGCCGTCCGTCGCGGCGATGGTCTTGGCGCGGGCATTGGCGGTGAACGGGAATTTGCCGACCTTGTAGGCTACGCCCGCCGCTTTCAGCTCTTCCTCGGTTTTGCCGACGCTCGCCACTTCCGGCGCGGTGTAAACCACGGCCGGGATGGCGTCGTAATTCACATGGCCGGATTTTCCGGCAATGTTCTCGATGCAGGCAACGGCTTCGTCTTCGGCCTTGTGCGCCAGCATCGCGCCTTCGCGAACGTCGCCGATGGCCCAGATGCCCGGCACCGATGACTTGTAGTGCGCGTCGGTGATCACGCGGCCGCGTCCATCGAGCTTCACGCCGACGGAGATGAGGCCAAGCGATTCCGTGTAAGCCTTGCGGCCGATGGAGACGAGAACGATGTCGGTTTCGAGTTTCGTCTGCGCGCCGCCTTGCGCGGGCTCCAGCGTGACCGACAAGCCGCTCGAGGTTTTCTCCACGCCGACCACCTTGGTCGAAAGCTGGAACTTCACGCCCTGCCTGGTGAGGATGCGCTGGAAGTTCTTCCCGATCTCGCCATCGAGGCCCGGCGTGATGCGGTCGAGGAATTCCACCACCGTCACTTCGCTGCCGAGACGCCGCCAAACCGAACCCAGCTCAAGCCCGATATAACCTCCGCCGACAACCAGCAGACGCTTGGGCACCTGCCGGAGCGACAGTGCGCCGGTAGAGGAGACAATCGATTCTTCATCAACGGTAACGCCCGGGACTGTCATGATGTCCGAGCCGGAGGCGATGACGATGTTTCTGGCTGTGATGCTGCGCGTCGAGCCGTCCTTGAGCTTCACCGAGACCTGGCCCGGCGCATCGATATGCCCTTCGCCGACGATGGCTTCGGACTTGTTTTTCTTGAGCAGGAATTCCACGCCGCGGGTGAGTTCGCCCACGACCTTGGTCTTGTGCGCCATCATACCCGGCAGATCGAGCTCCACGGTCGCCTTGATGCCCAGCTTGGCGAATTCGGTGCGCGCTTCGTCGTAAAGATGGCTGGCATGCAGCAACGCCTTGGACGGAATGCAGCCGACATTGAGGCAGGTGCCGCCGAACGCGCCGCGCTTGTCGATGCAGGCGGACGTAAGCCCGAGCTGGCCCGCGCGAATGGCGGCGTTGTAACCGCCAGGACCGCCGCCGATGACGACGACGTCGAATGAATCAGCCATGTCTTAGACGTCCAGCAGAAGGCGTTCGGGGTCTTCGATGTTTTCCTTCACGCGCACGAGGAAGGTGACAGCTTCGCGGCCGTCCACCAGGCGGTGATCGTAGGAGAGCGCCAGATACATCATCGGGCGGATTTCCACCTTGCCGTCGATCGCCATCGGGCGCGGCTGGATCTTGTGCATGCCCAGGATGCCGGACTGCGGCGCGTTCAGGATCGGTGTGGACATCAGCGAGCCGAACACCCCGCCATTGGTGATGGAGAAGGTGCCGCCCTGCAGCTCTTCGAGCTTCAGCTTGCCATCGCGCGCGCGCGTTCCGTAATCGGTGATCGCCGCTTCGATGCCGGCCAGCGACAGCTTGTCGGCATCGCGCACCACCGGCACCACAAGGCCTTTCTCGGTCGAGACGGCAATGCCGATGTCGTAATAGTTCTTGTAGACGATGTCGTCGCCTTCGATCTCGGCGTTGACGTTCGGGATTTCCTTCAGCGCGGCGATGCAGGCCTTCACGAAGAAGCCCATGAAGCCCAGGCGCACGCCATGCTTCTTCTCGAAGCTGTCCTTGTATTCGCTGCGCAGTTTCATCACGCCCGACATGTCCACCTCGTTGAAAGTGGTGAGCTGGGCGGCGATGTTCTGCGATTCCTTGAGGCGCAGCGCGATGGTCTTGCGCAACCGGCTCATCGTCACGCGCTCTTCGCGGCTCGCATTGGCACGCGGACCCGAGGGCAGCGTGACCGGCGCGGGCTTGACGACCGTGCTGCGCGCTTCAAGCGCACCGAGCATGTCGCCTTTGAGCACGCGGCCGTCGCGGCCGGAACCCGGAACCGAAGCCGGATTGATGCCCGTCTCCTCGGCGATACGGCGCACGCTCGGCATCACTGGGGCTGCGCCCGAAGGCGTCAGCGGTTGCGCGACCGCTTGCGGCGCGGGCCGAGGCGCGGGAGCGGCTGGCTTCGAAGCGGCGGCCTGCGGACTGCTCGCAGGCGTCGTGGAGACGGTGCCGGATTTGCCCTCGGCGATCTGCCCCAGAATGGTGCCGACCTGCACAGTCGATCCGGCCTGCACGGAGATCGACTCGATGGCACCATCGGCGGGCGCGGGCACTTCCACCGTCACCTTGTCGGTTTCCAGTTCCAGGATCGGCTCGTCGCGCTTGACCGCTTCGCCTTCCTTCTTGAACCAGCGCGCGACGGTGGCTTCGGTCACGCTCTCGCCCATCGCGGGCACCTTGATCTCAATGCTCATGGCAATCTCTTTCGAAATTTCGAGGCGAAACTTAAAGGGACAGCGCGTCGTTGAGGAACGCTTTCAATTCGGAGGTGTGCTGGCTCATCAATCCGGCGGCGGTGGAGGCATATTCGGGACGCCCGGCGTAACGCGGGCGGCGGTCACCCGGCAGTTCGGAGAGAACATCCTCGATGCGCTCTTCCACGAAATGCCATGCGCCCTGGTTCTTCGGCTCTTCCTGGCACCACACGAACTCGGCCTTGCCGAAGCGACGAAGCTCCTGCACTAGAGTCTCGCGCGGGAAGGGGTAAAGCTGCTCGATGCGCAGGATCTGGATGCGGCCTTCGCCGCGCTTCTCGCGCTCATCCATCAGGTCGAAATAGACCTTGCCGCTGCACAGAACAACGCGGCGGATCTGCTCGTCGGGCACGAGTTTCACGCTGGTGGCGCCGGGCACGCACTCCGCCTGGTCCTGGAACACGCGATGGAACGACGATCCCGGTCCCATGTCGGAGAGGAACGAGACGCAGCGCTTGTTGCGCAGCAGTGACTTGGGCGTCATCAGGATCAGCGGCTTGCGGAACGGCCGGTGAAGCTGGCGGCGCAGGATGTGGAAGTAGTTCGCGGGCGTCGTCGGGATGGCGACCTGCATGTTGTCCTGCGCGCAAAGTTGCAGGTACCGCTCCAGCCGCGCGGAGGAGTGCTCCGGCCCCTGGCCTTCATAGCCATGCGGCAAGAGCATCACCAGGCCGGACATGCGCAGCCACTTCATCTCGCCCGAGGAAATGAACTGGTCGATGACGACCTGCGCGCCGTTCGCGAAATCGCCGAACTGCGCTTCCCAGAGAACGAGCGCTTTGGGCTCGGCGAGGCTGTAACCATATTCGAAACCCAGCACCGCTTCTTCCGACAGCAGCGAGTCGATGACTTCGAACTCGGCCTGGCCTTCGCGGATGTGCTGAAGCGGGTGATAGCGCTCCTCGGTTTCCTGGTCGACCAGCGCGGAGTGGCGCTGGCTGAACGTGCCGCGCGAGGAATCCTGCCCGGAGAGGCGCACCGGATAGCCTTCGTTCACCAGCGTGCCGAAGGCGAGTGCTTCGGCGGTGGCCCAGTCGAAGCCTTCGCCCGTCTCGAACATGTGGCGCTTGGCTTCGAGCTGGCGCGCAATGGTCTTGTGCAGATGGAAGCCCTCGGGCGCGGTGTAAAGCGCCTTGCCGACGAGCTTCAGATTGTCCATCGACACGGAGGTTTCGCCGCGGCGATCACCCGCCTTCGCGGTCTCGAATCCGGCCCAGCGGCCGTCCAGCCAGTCGGCGCGATTGGGAAGATGCGCCTTCGATGCCTCGAATTCCTCGTCCAGCCGCTTGTTGAACTCTGCGATCATCGCGCGGATGTCGTCCTGCGTCAGCGTGCCCTCGCTCACCAGCTTGGTGGCATAGAGCTCCAGCGTCGTCGGATGTTCCTTGATTGCGCGATACATGAGCGGCTGGGTGAATGCCGGCTCGTCCGTCTCGTTGTGACCGAACCTGCGATAGCAGAACATGTCGATCACGACGTCCTTGTGGAACAGCTGGCGGAATTCGGTGGCGATGCGCGCCACATGCACGACAGCTTCCGGATCGTCTCCGTTCACATGGAAGATCGGCGCCTGCACCATCAGTGCGATGTCCGTGGCGTAGGGCGAGGAGCGCGAATAGATCGGCGCGGTGGTGAAGCCGATCTGGTTGTTGATGACGAAATGGATTGTGCCGCCGGTCCGGTAGCCCTTGGTGCCGCTCATCGCAAAGCACTCGGCCACCACGCCCTGGCCCGCGAACGCGGCGTCGCCATGCAGCAGCAGCGGCAACACGCTGGTGCGCTCCCTGGTATCGTCGAATTGCTGCTGCTTGGCGCGCGCCTTGCCCAGCACGATGGAGTCTTCGGCTTCCAGATGCGACGGGTTCGCCGCCAGTGAAAGATGCACGGTCTTGCCGTCGAACTCGCGATCGGCGGATGCGCCAAGATGATATTTCACGTCGCCGGAGCCTTCGACATCCGAAGGTTTCGCCGCGCCACCCTGGAATTCGTGGAAGATCTGCCGGTACGGCTTGCCCATCACGTTCGCAAGTACATTGAGGCGTCCGCGATGCGCCATGCCGAGCTCGATGTCCTTCACGCCGAGCTGGCCGCCGCGCTTGATGATCTGTTCCAGCGCCGGGATTGTGCTTTCGCCGCCGTCCAGGCCGAAGCGCTTGGTGCCGAGAAAGCGAAGGCCTGCGAACTTCTCGAAGCCTTCCGCTTCCACGAGCTTGTTCAGGATCGCCTTCTTGCCTTCCGGCGTGAAGGAAATTTCCTTGTCCGGTCCTTCGATGCGGCGCTGCAGCCAGTCTTTCTGTTCCGGATCGTTGATGTGCATGAACTCGTAGCCGATGCGGCCCGAGTATGTGCGCTTCAGGATGTCGACGATCTGGCGCGGCGTGGCCGTCGCGAGGCCAAGCACGCCATCCATGTAGACCGGCTGATCCATGTCCTCGTCGTGAAAGCCGTAGAAGGCGGGATCGAGCTGCGGTTGCGGCGGCTTGGGATTAAGATGCAGGGGATCGAGATCGGCGGCGTGATGGCCGATCACGCGATAGGCGCGCACCAGCTGGATGG
>DATIVW010000214.1:0-4488 GCA_035465595.1 Rhizomicrobium sp.
CTGGCGCTGGATTGCGGCCGCTCGCTGGCGCCCGTCACCATCGCCTACATGACCTATGGCACGCTGAACGCCGCGCGCAGCAACGCCATCCTCATCTGCCACGCGCTGACGGGCGACCAGTTCGTCGCCAGCCGCCATCCGATCACCGGCAAGCCGGGCTGGTGGGACATCATGGTGGGGCCGGGCAAGGCGATCGACACCGACCGCTTCTTTGTCATCTGCACCAACGTCATCGGCGGCTGCATGGGATCGACGGGGCCGGCGTCCATCGATCCGGAAACCGGCAAGCCTTTCGGCCTGGATTTTCCCGTCGTCACCGTGCGCGACATGGTACGCGCGCAGGCAATGCTGATCGATGCACTGGGCATCGAGAAGCTTCTCTGCGTCACCGGGGGGTCGATGGGCGGCATGCAGGTGCTGCAATGGGCGGCGTCCTATCCGCATCGGATAGCCACCGCGGTTCCCATCGCCACCGGCGCGCGGCACTCCGCGCAGAACATCGCGTTCCACGAAGTGGGGCGGCAGGCGATCATGGCCGACCCCGACTGGAACGGCGGCGACTATTACGGCGGCGCGCCGCCCGCCAAGGGGCTTGCCGTGGCGCGCATGGCCGCGCACATCACCTATCTTTCGGAAGCGGCGCTGCAGCGGAAATTCGGGCGCGAGTTGCAGGATCGCGACCAGATCTCGTTCGGCTTCGGGCAGGATTTCCAGGTGGAGTCGTATCTGCACCACCAGGGCACCACCTTCGTCGACCGCTTCGACGCCAATTCCTATCTCTACATCACGCGCGCGATGGACTATTTCGACCTTGCGAGCCACTACAACGGCGTGCTCGCCGATGCGTTCCGCGAAACGCGCGCGCGCTTCTGCCTGATCTCCTTCACCAGCGACTGGCTCTTTCCCACGCCGGAGAACAAGCGCATCGCCCACGCCCTCAACGCCACGGCCGCCAATGTCAGCTTCGTGGAAATCGAAAGCGACAAGGGCCACGACGCCTTCCTGCTCGATGAGCCGGAAATGCTGGCGACGGTGCGCGGCTTCCTGAACGCGGCGGCCATCGCCAACGGTATCGCATGAGCTTGCGTCCCGACCTTGCGGCGATCGCCGAGATGATCGAGCCCGACACGCGCGTGCTGGACGTGGGCTGCGGCGATGGCGCGCTGCTCGAGCATCTGAAGCGGACGCGCAATGTGGACGGCCGCGGCATCGAGCTTTCGCAGCAGAACGTGAACCAGTGCGTGGCGCGCGGCCTGTCGGTGCTGCAGGGCGACGCGGATGCCGATCTTGCCGAATATCCGTCGCAGGCGTTCGACGTCGTGATCCTGAGCCAGACCATCCAGGCGACGCGCGCGCCGGCAAAGGTCCTGGAGAATTTGCTGCGCATCGGGCGGCGCACGGTCGTCTCGTTCCCCAATTTCGGGCACTGGCGGGTGCGGCTGTCGCTGCTGCTCAACGGGCGCATGCCGCGCACCCGCGCGCTGGACTATGCGTGGTACGACACGCCGAACATCCATTTGTGCACCATCCGCGATTTCACGCAGATGGCGAACCAATCGGGCGCAACGATCGAAAGGGCGCTGGCCCTCGGCGCCAACGGGACAAAATCCATTCGCGCGGACGCGTTCGGTCCCAACCTGATGGCCGAAGGCGCTATCTTCTTGATGAACCGGCGCGGCGGCGCTGCTTGGGGGCCGATCGCCGGCCGCGCTGGCTCATCCTGAACATCTCTTACGAAATGCCCAGAAGCTTCATCGCCTCGGCATAGTGCTGCATGCCCTTGCCATAGAGGCCGTTGAGGCAGAAATCGCGGCCGAAATGGCTTTCCTTGGCGGCCTGGTCGTGATTGGCCGACGTGTCGCTCGCCAGCGCGACGGCGACCTTTTGCTGGGCCTGGGTGCAGGTTGCCTGAGATGCCGTCTCGGCGTTCGCCGCCGTTGCGCTCATCGCAAGCATCGCACTCAACCCCATCGCTGCAAAAAACACGTTACGCATGTGACTCCCTCCTGATGTGAGCCGTCTCTTCGGTTACGGCGTTTCGGAAGTAGGAAGACATTGTGTTTGGAAAAAGACTGCGCGGAGCGCCCATGCAATGCGCGCAACCGCATTGACGTCGCGAACGCTTTTAAACCGGTAGAAAAGAAGCTTGCGCGAAAATGCGAGCGCACGGAATAACGGCTATGCAAAACCCGGGCGGCATAAAAAATAGTGACGCACCCATGTCACATCTAAATCGCGTGTCATGCAGCTCACGCGCGCGTGAACTACAAATTGAGACAAAATCAGCCGCGCGCGGATGCGAAAAGCCGCCGCTCCTGTTTCACCGCGACGGGCGGGGTGAGCGCGTACATCGACTTGGTGGCTTCGACGATGTGAACACCGGCCAGCGCGGGCCAGAACCGCCGGCCCATCTTCTCCCAGCTGATGCCGCGGCCGAGAAGCCGGCGGGATTTGAGCGGCGGCATCATCAGGGCGTAGTCCCAACGATCCGCCGTGTACAAGGTATCGCGGAGAAGCGCATCGAGCTGCGCGCGATTGAAGGGGCGGCCATGAGCGAATGGGGAGCGCTCCACCTGGGCCCAAAGGCTCGTGCGGTTGGGAGCGACGAGCAGGAGTTTCCCGGACGGCGCAAGCACGCGCCACAGCTGGCGCATCAGCGGACGAAGAGACTCCGCGCTCTCGAGGCCGTGGACGACCAGCACCCGGTCGAACAACGCATCGGGAAACGGCAGTGCATCTTCCTGCGCCAGGACGCTCAGCCCGGCATCCGCCGGCCACGCCACCGGGCCCAGCGGTTCGGGAACGAGAGCGGTTACCAGTTCCGCTTCGGGCGCGAAGCTGCGCAGAAAGGGAATGGCAAACCCGTAACCCAGAAGGCGCACGCCGGCCGTATCGGGCCAAATGTCGCGCAGGCGGCGCTGGATGACGCGGCGCGCAACCTGCCCGACAGGCGAGGCGTAGAACTCCGACAATCCGGCCGAATCGTGCTCCATCGGCACGTGCCTAAACCCGCGCCAGCCCCGGTTCAATGCAGTCTCCGGGGTTGCTAGGTTGGAAGCAGAAAAGGAACCCCCAAAATGGCCGAAATCAGCGTCACCCTCGTCCCGTGTCTCTCGGACAATTATGCCTATTTGGTCACGGACGGTTCCGGGCTTTGCGCCGTGGTCGATCCGTCCGAACCGGGGCCGGTCAAGAAAGCGCTGGCCGCACGGGGGCTGAAGCTCACCCACATCCTCAATACACATCATCATCTCGATCACTGCGGCGGCAACCTGGCGCTGAAGGAAGAGTTCGGCGCCGAAGTCGTGGGGCCGGGCAAGGACCGCGGCCGCATTCCCGGGATCGACACTGGCGTCAGCGAGGCCGAGCCGTGGCGCGTCGGCGCGCACAGCGTGAAGGTCCTGGAGATCCCCGCGCATACCAGTTCGCACATTGCCTTTGTGCTCGGCGGCGCGGCTTTCACCGGCGACACGCTGTTCGCGATGGGGTGCGGCCGGCTGTTCGAAGGCACGCCAGCGATGATGTGGGACAGCCTTTCGAAGCTGATGCGCCTGCCGGACGACACGAAGATCTATTGCGGCCACGAATACACGCTCAGCAACGGACGCTTCGCACTGACGCTGGAACCGAAGAATCCGGAGCTGCAGGCCCGCATGAAAGCCGTCGAAGCGGCGCGCGCGAAAGGCGAACCGACAATTCCTTCAACGATGGGGCTCGAGAAGAAGACCAACCCGTTCCTCAGGCCGGATTCCAAGGAAATCCGCGCGACGCTGGGGATGGAGAATGCGGATAATGTCGCGGTGTTCGGCGAAACCCGGAAACGGAAAGATTCGTTCTAGTTGTCGTCGTCCGATTTTTTGTCGTCGTCTTTTTTCTTGTCGTCGTCGTCGGACTGACCGGTCGCCACATCGGCAGCACCTTTCACGACGTCCCCGGTGACGTGGACCGCGGTTGAAGCAACGCTGACGCCGGCGCCCACAACCGCGCTGCCGACAGTGGCCACGACGCAACCGGACAGACCGAAACCCGCGAGCACGAGCACGCCAAGGCTCAACAATTTACGCATCGCGAGACTCCTTCGACACCGGCAGGGAATGGCTAGGCAGAGCTTCCGGCGGCTGCAATCAGGCCGCAGGCACGGTCCCAATGCTCTACCACCCGCTCTGCCCCGGCCGCCAGCAATCTTTCCGACGACGCCTGGTCCATGTGCCCGCCGCCTGAAAAACCCCAGACTCTCATCCCCGCGGCGCGGGCGGCGCGCACGCCGTTCACGCTGTCCTCGAAAACCAGGCAGCGCGCCGGATCGGCATCGAGCATCTTCGCGGCATAGAGAAAGATATCGGGCGCAGGCTTGCCGTTGGGCACAAGATCGGTGGAATAGACATGCGGCGCAAAATGCCGCCACAAATCCGTGCGTCGCAACTTCTCTTCCAGCGCATCGGCGGTGCTGGAGCTCGCCACCGCCTTGCGATGGGCAACCGCGGACAC
>DATIVW010000215.1:0-15353 GCA_035465595.1 Rhizomicrobium sp.
GCCTTCACCACGTCGTGCAGCGCTTCGATGGTTTCCTCGATCGGCGTGTTCGGGTCGAAGCGATGGATCTGATAGAGATCGACATAGTCATGCCCGAGGCGGCGCAGCGAATTGTCGATCGCGTGCATGATGTGCTTGCGCGATAGCCCGCCCTCGTTCGGCGAGGTTCCCATCGGCATGAAGACCTTGGTCGCCAGGACATAGCCTTCGCGGCTGCCGGCGTATTTCTTGAGCGCGCGGCCGGTGACTTCCTCGCTGACGCCCATGGAATAGACATCGGCCGTGTCGAAGAAATTGATGCCGGCTTCCACCGCCTCGCGGAAGAACGGCTGGGATTCCTCTTCTCCCAGAATCCATCCGCGCCATTTGTTCGAGCCATAGGTCATGCAGCCCAGGCAGATCCTGGAAACCTTCAGGCCGGTCTTGCCGAGATTGATCAGTTCCATGCGCCGTTCCTCCGATTTTCTGGAGGCGAGCATAGAGCCGGGAATGCAAGTGCGGCGAGTCTAAAACCCAAACCACTTCGCGATGAGGGCTATTCCGAAATTGCGGAACAGCAGCGGCGCGTCGCTGACCGCGAGCACGATGCAATCCTCCCCTTCGTCGGCAATCGGACGATGCAGGATGTCCGGCGTGGTGGATTGCAGATCGCCGCGGGCATATCGGCCGGTCTCGTCGGTGTAACCGCCGGTGAGACACAGCGTGAATTCTTCGCCACGATGGCTGTGCAGCCCGACACCCGCGCCTGCCCTGGAGCGGATCAGCTGCGCGCGGGCAGAACCGCGCTGGAAAAGCGGCTTGAACGAAATGCCGCCGGCGATCTTCGTCCACCGGACCGCATCGAGATCGCCGCCGATGTAGGAGCGCAGGGGTTCCGGCGCTTTCGACGGCGCGCGCGGCACAGGCGTGGCTTTCCGCACCGGCTCATCCAGCCGCGAGAGCACCGCTTGCAGCGCATCGGAAGCGAGCGGCGCGCTGCCGCCGGATTCCAGCAGCGCACCGCCGGCGGCTTCCGCGCGCGCAACGGTACGGCGGCATTGCGGGCACAGCGCCAGATGCGTCGCAAGAACAAGGGCCATGGCCTCATCGGTGGCGCCGGCAGCGTAGCTCAGCAGAAGCTCGTCGGCGGGATGATGCTGGATGCTCATGCTTCACCACCCAGCACGGATTTGATCCGCGCCATCGCAAGGCGCAGACGCGACTTGACGGTGCCGAGCGGCAAGCCAAGTTCCCTGGCGATCTGGCTGTGCGGCTTGTCGGCAAAAAAAGACATTTGCACGACTTGCGCCTGCTCGGCTGAAAGTTTCGTTAGCGCAATGCGCAGCCGCGCATCTTCGCCATCCCGCATCATGCGATCGTCGGCCGGCTGCTCCCCGTCAGGCACGAAGGCCGGATCGTTCGGATCGAATTCCGGGCGGCGCTCGCGGCGGATCGCATCGATGCGCAGGTTGCGCGCAATGGTGAAGATCCAGGTCGATGCCGAGGCCTTGGCAGGATCGAACATCTCGGCCTTGCGCCACACCGTCAGCATTGCTTCCTGCGCCAGATCGTCCGCCAGCGCGGCATTTGCGCCCAACCGAAGCAGATAGCTTTTCACCCGCGGGGCGAAGTGGAGAAAAACGGCCTTGAACGCCGCGCGGTCGCGCTTTGCCCCCACCGTCGCGAGCAAGGCCGTCATATCCGCGTGCATTTCGGACTGCTTGTCGTTCATCCGGGCCGGTTGAAAAGCATGATGGCGCGCACCCGCCCACGCCTTCCGGCGCCAGGAGGGGCGAACAAGCCGTATTGGGGCAACGGGCTGGGCATGCGCCATCATAAACGGGTTTTACGGAAATCGCGCGCGCCCGGATCATTCGCGTTTCTTGATCCGATGACGGCGGAATTGCGTAGGCAGGGCGTCGAAGAAGGATATTCCCTTGCACGCCCCTTATGCCGCCGCGCCCAACAGTCCGCCTTCCCAGAAGCAGCATTTCGCGATTGTCGGCTCCGGCATCGCCGGTATGTCGGCGGCATGGCTCGCCTCCAGCCGCTGCCAGGTCACCGTCTACGAGCGCGAATTGCGCATCGGCGGACACACCCACACGGTGGAAGTGGAGACGCCGGCGGGACGAATCCCGGTCGATACCGGGTTTATCGTCTACAACGAAGCCAACTACCCCAACCTCACCGCCCTCTTTCGCCATCTCGGCGTGCGCACGCAAAACAGTGAGATGACCTTCGGGGTATCTTTGGACAAGGGCGGCCTGGAATATTCCAGCCTGCTGTCCGGGCTGACGGCACAACCCTCGAATTTCCTGCGCAGCGATTACCGGGCGATGTGGCGCGATCTGCTGCGCTTCTATCGCGAGGCGGAAGAAACGCTGGACGCCCGCGATACGCGAACGACGCTGGGGACATATCTGGACACACGCGGCTATTCCGAAGCCTTCGCGCGCTTTCATCTTCTGCCGATGGCGGCAGCGATCTGGTCGTCATCGCTCGAGGACATGCGCGCCCATCCCGTGGCGGCGTTCGCGCGGTTCTTCGCCGACCATGGATTGCTCAAGCTTGTGAACCGGCCGCGATGGCGCACGGTCGCCGGCGGCTCGCAGGAATACGCGAAGAAACTCATCGCGCGCTATGCCGACCGCGTTCGCCTGCGTTGCGGCGTCCGAGCGATCCTGCGCGATGCGGCGGGCGTCATCATCGTCGACGACAATGGGGACAGTGCGCGTTATGACGGCGTGATCATCGCCGCCCACGCGGACCAGGCACTGGCCATGCTGAGCGATGCCAGCGATGAGGAGCGCAGCCTTCTCGGCAGCTTCCACTACCGGCCCAACAAGGCCGTGCTGCATAGCGATCCGACGCTGATGCCCAAGCGCCGCCGGACCTGGGCCAGCTGGAACTATCTCGGCCATACCCGCGACCGTCTGAACGACGATCTGTGCGTTACCTACTGGATGAACAAGCTGCAGAACATCGATCACCGCGCGCCTTTGTTTGTGACGCTCAATCCCCGCGAAATGCCGCGCGCAGAGATGACCTATGGCATCTATGACTACGCTCATCCGGTGTTCGACACCGCCGCCATGGAAGCGCAGCAGCGGCTTTGGCACATTCAAGGCGTGCGCAGCACCTGGTTCTGCGGCAGCTATTTCGGTTCCGGATTCCACGAGGACGCCCTGCAGGCGGGTCTTGCCGCCGCGGAGGACGCCACAGGGGCGCGGCGTCCATGGACGGTGGCAAAGGAGTCCGGCCGCATTGTGCGTATCCCTCAACTTGCGGGGGTTCCTGCGTGAACGCCATCTACAACGGCATCGTCACCCATACCCGCGTGTCGCCCGCGCGTCATTCCTTCCGCTATCGCGTGTTCTCGCTGCTGCTCGATCTCGATGAGATCGACGCCTTCGCCCGGCGCTCGCGACTGTTCGCGCACAACGGCCGCGGCATCATCAGCTTTCACGACAGCGATCATGGCGACGGACGGCCATTGCGCGAGTGGGTACAGGCGATGCTTTCAAGAGCCGGTATCGACGCGGACGGCCGCATCGAGCTGCTGTGTTATCCGCGGCTCTGGGGCTTCGTGTTCAATCCCCTGTCGGTCTGGTTCTGTCGTCGGGCCGATGAAAGCCTCGCCGCCATCATCTACGAGGTCCACAACACTTTCGGCGAACGGCACACTTACGTCCTGCCCGCACCGGCAAACGACGGGGCGATCGATCAGGCCTGTTGTAAGGATTTTTACGTTTCGCCCTTCCTGTCGATGGACAGCGCATACCGGTTCCACATCGAACCGCCCGGCGACAGCGTCTTGATAGCCATTCGCGAAAGCGAGTGTGGCAACCCGGTGCTGCATGCCGCGTTTTCCGGGAAGAGACAGACACTTAGCGATCGAAATCTGGCCCTGGCGGTTCTGCGTCATCCTTTGATGACGATCAAAATCGTGGCGGCCATTTACTTCGAGGCTCTGCGTCTGTGGTTGAAGCGGGTGCCATCCCATGCTCACATTAAAAGGCCGACACCTGCAGGATTGCGAGAGCGACATGGGTGACGAACCGAAAAGCCATTTGCCTGCTCGGATCAACATGATCCGTCCACCGCTCTGGGGCAACCTGATGGCCCGCACTGTCAGCGACATCGCGGAAGGCGAGCTTGTGTTGCGCTTCACCAACGGCGCAGAGCGCACGATCAAGGCGGCGCAGGACGGCGCAAAAGCGGTGCTGGAAATCGCCCGCGCGCGCAGCTTCCGCCGACTTCTGCTCGGCGGCGAGATCGGGCTCGCGGAATCCTACATGGATGGTGACTGGTCCAGTCCCGATCTGGCTTCCGTCTTCGAATTCGGCGCACGCAACATGCACAAGCTTGCCGACACGCTGACCGGCATCGCGCCGCTGGAATGGGCGCGCATGGTGACCCACAAGCTGCGCGGCAACACAAAGCGCGGCGCGCGCAAGAACATCGCTGCGCATTACGATCTTGGCAACGCGTTCTATTCGCAGTGGCTTGATCCGACGATGACCTATTCATCGGCGGTGTTCGAAAGTCCGGACCAGAAGCTGGAAGACGCGCAACGCAACAAGTGGCGCAAACTGGCGGACATGCTGGACCTGCGCGAAGGCATGCACATCCTGGAAATCGGCTGCGGCTGGGGCGGCTTCGCGATGTTCGCGGCGCGTGAATTTGGCTGCAAGGTCACCGGCATCACGCTTTCCACCGAGCAGCTTGCCTTCGCACGGAAGGCGGCAGAGGACGCGCAGCTTTCGCATCTGCTGAATTTCCAGCTCATCGACTATCGCGACGTGCAGGGCACGTATGACCGCATCGTCTCCATCGAGATGTTCGAGGCGGTCGGGGAGGAGCACTGGCCGGCCTATTTCCGGACGGTGCGCGACCGGCTGAAACCCGGCGGAGTCGCCGCGCTGCAGATCATCACCATAGACGATGAGCGCTTCGATCTTTATCGGGCGCAGGCCGACTTCATTCAGCTCTACATCTTTCCGGGTGGGATGCTGCCCTCGCCGTCTGCATTGAAGGAGGCGGTGACGAAGCAGGGCCTCGGCTTCGAGACGGCGCGGACCTTCGGCCTGTCCTATGCCGAAACACTGCGGAGCTGGCGCGAGGTGTTCGACGCGCGCTGGGAGACGATCCAGCCCCTGGGCTTCGACGAACGGTTCAAGCGCATGTGGGATTACTACCTTGCGTCCTGCGAAGGCAGTTTCCGCGCCGGAAACATCGATGTCGGTCAATTCCGCCTGACGCGCGCATGACATTGCGTTGACAGGTCATGCGCGCCACACTGGCGCCATGCCGCAATTTGCTTTCGATCCCTATGACCTTCCGCCCGAAGCCGAGGCGCTTCGCGGAGAAGTCCGTGCCTTCCTGAAAGACCAGCTCAAGGACATGCCGTCCAAGAAGCGCGCGTTGTCGTGGAGCGGGTATGGTCAGGACTTCTCCCGCGCGCTGGGCGCGAAGGGTTGGATCGGCATGACATGGCCGAAGAAATATGGCGGCCATGAGCGCAGCTATGCCGAGCGCTATGTCGTGCTTGAGGAGTTGCTCGCCGCCGGCGCGCCTGTGAGCTCGCACTGGGTGGCGGATCGCCAGAGCGGGCCGCTGATGCTGCGCTTCGGCACGGAAGAGCAGCGCCAGAAATTCCTGCCGCGCATCGCACGGGGCGAACTCTGCTTCTGCATCGGTATGAGCGAGCCCAATTCGGGAAGTGACCTCGCTTCCGTTCGCACCCGCGCCCGAGAAGCCGATGGCGGCTGGCGCGTGAACGGGCAGAAGATCTGGACCAGCGGCGCGCATCACGCCGACTACATGATCGCGCTGGTGCGCACCGATGACGGCGAGACGCGCCACACGGGCCTCACGCAGATGATCATCGACGTGAAGAACAGCAAGGGCCTGACGGTTCGGCCCATCGAGGACATGGCCGGCAACACCCACTTCAACGAGGTGTTCTTCGACGACGTGTTCGTGCCCGCCGACATGGTGGTGGGCCGGCCGGGCGACGGCTGGATGCAGGTGGGCGCGGAGCTTGCCTTCGAGCGCAGCGGCCCCGAACGCTATCTATCCTCGCTGCGCCTCTTCCTCGAATTCATCCGCATGGTCGGCGACAATCCCACGGAAGCAGAGCGCCTTTTGATCGGCCGCATGACAGCGGAGATGTGGACCTTGCGGCAGATGTCGCTCTCTGTGACCGGTGAGTTGCAAGCCGGAAAATCACCGGCGGTCGCCGCATCTATCGTGAAGGACATCGGAACCACGCTGGAACAGGCGATGCCGAAAGAGATCCAGTCCATTGCCCGCGACGACGTTGACCTGTCGGTGAGCAATCCCTTCACCGATGTGTTGACCTACCTGCTGCAGACCGCGCCGTCGTTCAGCCTGCGCGGCGGGACGCGTGAAATCCTGCGCGGTATCATCGCAAGAGATTTGGGATTGCGGTGACCTCTTTCCTCCCCCGTTTTGCGGGGGAGGTGCCGAGCAAAGCGAGGCGGAGGGGGGCTGCGACCCCGAAAGGATTGCGCCGCTGCCGCCGCCCCATCCACCGCTTCGCGGTCCCCCCTCCCCCGTAAAACGGGGGAGGAAATTTATGGCTGATAGGTCAGGCCCGCTTCCCACATGCGCGGTTCGCCGTAGGAGATCGTGCCGTCCGCCGCCTGCGCGGTGGCGATACTGGCGTTCGCGACATTGTCGACGGCGGCGAAAGCGGCGAGCGACGGCGTCAGCGACCAGGCGGCTTTCACATCCAGCACGAAGGCCGAGCCGAGACGCATGGTGTTCCGGTCATCCTCGAAACGCGGGCTTTCCCAGCGCAGGTCGGCATCCAGCTTCAGCTTGTCAAACGGCAGCCATGTCGCGCCGCCGGTGATGGTGACGGGCGGCGCTTGCGCCGGGCGATTGCCGGAGAGCGAAGGCATGCCCGGCGGGATGGCCGACGGATTTTCCGCGACCCGCGCATCGGTGAGAGAGAAAGCCGCGCGCAGGGAGAACGCATCGTTCAGCCGCCAGGCCGCGTCGCCTTCAAGACCAAGCGCCTTCACGTCGCCGGCGTTCTCGCGCTGGAACGTCACGCCGGCCGGCGACGATGCGATGGTCACATTGGCGACGGCGTCGTGGATCTTGTTCCAGAAACCGGTGAGGTTCCACGAGACGTCGCTACCAGCCGCTCCGCCCCAGCCGATCTCCGCGCCATAGAGCTTCTCGGGCTTCAGGCCGGCATTCGCCATGGTGTTGTTGTTGCCGACGCGGAACGGACGATAAAGCTCGTTCAATGTCGGCACGCGGAAGCCTTCATAGGCGGCGACGCGCAGATACTGATCGCCGATGATCGAACGGCGCACGCCGGCACGGGCCGTCGGCACGGTGCCCTCACGGCCCTTGAAGTCCTTGTCGAGCAGGACCGCATTGGTCGCACGGTTCTGCTGCACCAGATGGCCCTGCGCCGTGGACCAGTAATCCGCACGCAGGCCAAGCGTCAGAAGCCAGAGGCCGTCGTCGTAAGCGCCTTCGCCGTAAAGCCCGCCGATGGTTTCCTTGCCGCCGGAGCGGCGCTTGTTCGAAAAGTCGGTGCCGTTGAAGAGATAGAACTCGCGCGACTCGCCGCTATTCACGCGGATGTCGCCGCCCGCTTCCCAGCGGAAATTCCCGCTGGATCCGATCAGGGCCGCATTGCCGCCGACGCCGAGCGCAGGCGTTTCATACTGGTCGTTCGCTGGCGTCGCCGTATCGCGCGGCGCCGGGAACGCGGGTACCGACGCAGAAGTGTTCATGAAACCGCTGTCGATGAACCAGCCTTGCAGGCGCCAGCCAAGATGATCGCCTTCATTGGGCCGCGCGAGCGTCACGCTGCCGATCCAGCCTTTCGCTTCGGACTCAACACCCTGGATGCCGCCGCCGCGGCCGTCGTCGTAATATTCCGCGCGGGCGGACAGCGTGACGCCACCGCCAATCTGTTGCTGCGCACGTACGGAAGCTTCGCCGCTGTCGAGCCACAGATGATTGTCGGCCGGGCCACGCCGCGGCGGGCGGATGGGAATCCAGCCATTGGAACGTTCACCGGCGGCGCTGGCGAAGAGATCGAAGCCGCCGCTCTGGACGCCCCCGCTGGCGCCGGTGCGCACCGTGCCTCGACTGCCGTAAGACGCATCGGCGATGGAGATGCCGTCGGTCGTGTCGCGCTCGGTGAGCAGGATGGTGCCGGTCAGCGCGCCCGCGCCGTATGGTCCTGCGCCCGCGCCGCGCACGATGTCCGCACCGCCGATGTCTTCATAGGGCAGCGCGCCCCAGATCACCCAGCCGCCGAAGGGATCGTTCACCGGAACGCCATCGAGCAACACTGCCGAGCGGCCCGCGCCGCTGGGGGCGATGGAGCGCAGCGAAACGCCCTGCGTCGTGGCGTTGGAATTGATGCTGGTCGAGCGGCGGAACAGCGACAGGCCAGGAACCTGTTGCAAGGCGGCGTCGAGGCGATCGGACAGCGCGAGCTGGTCGCCGCTGAGCGGCGTCACCGAGAACGCGGCATTGCCCACCGGCTGCGGCAGGCGCGCCGATGTGACCACGACCGTTTCCACACCACCATCGGCGGCGAATGCGGAATCGCACGCCGCAAGCAGCAGCGCATTCAGCAGGGCGAGCTTTTGCAGGCGTTTCATGTGCGGGTGCGAAACAGGAAGCGGCCAGTATCTGTGCCGGAAGCAGGGCCAATACGCAATTCCGGCACAGCGAAGAACGGCAGGGCGGTGCTATCATCGCCGCGATAACCGGGAGGACTTCCATGAAATTGCGTTTAGCCTTGCTCGCCGCCACGGCGATCGCCTTCGCCGCGCCCGCCATCGCCGCCGAACCGGCCTATGTGGCGGCCGCCGTTTCCAATGCCGACCGTAGCGCCGAAGAAACCGCGCGCGACGCCAATCGCAAGCCCGCCGACATGGTGGTGTTCGCGGGCGTCAAGCCGGGCGACAAGGTGCTCGATCTCGTGCCGGGCAAGGACGGATATTTCACGCATATCTTCGCGAACATCGTGGGCAAGGATGGCCACGTCTATTCCTTCATGCCGACGGAGCTCGACGCGGCGCTGGCCAAGCGCAATCCGCCCATCGTGTTGCCACCGGACGGCACCGTCGATCCGAAATGGCCGAACGTGACCTTCGTGCATCATTCGCTTGTGAACTTGAACCTGCCCGAGAAGCTCGACGTGGTATGGACGTCGCAGAACTATCACGACTTCCACGACAAGTTCATGGGGCCGATCGACATGGCGGCGTACAACAAGGCCGTGTTCGATGCGCTGAAGCCGGGCGGCACCTACATCGTTCTCGATCATGCCGCGCCGGGCGCCGGGCCGGAAGTCACCGAGACTCTCCACCGCATCAATCCGGACGTGGTGAAGCAGGAAGTCGAGGCCGCCGGATTCAAGTTGGTCGGCGAGGATGACTCGCTCAAGAACCCGGCCGACGATCACACCAAGAACGTCTTCGACCCGTCGATCCGCGGAAAGACGGACCAGTTCATCTACAAGTTCACGAAGCCCTGATCAGTGCAGCGCCTCGCCCACGATGGTGATGCGGTGCATCAGCCTTTCGTGGCCGTGGTAATCGTTGACGGCGTAATGCCAGGTGGCTCGGTTGTCCCAGAAGGCAATCGAGCCATCGCGCCACTGGAAGCGCGTGTGGAATTGCGGCTTCATCGCATGGGCAAAGAGCTTGTGCAGCAGCGGCTGACTTTCCTGCATCGTCTGGCCTTCGAAGCGCAGCACGAAGCCGGGATTCACATAGAGCGCCTTCTTGCCCGATAGCGGATGGGTGATGACCACCGGATGCACTGCTTCGCCGACCGCAGCGTCGTTGGCGAATTCGGTGCGCTCTTCGTTGTTGTAATAGGCCTTCGATCCGAAGACGTGGCTATTGGAATGTACCGCCTTCAGGTTGGCGATCTTCGCCCTTGTATCGTCATCCAGCGTTTCATAGGCCGCATACATGTTGGCGAAGAGCGTGTCGCCGCCCGACGGCGGCAGCAGGCGTGCGACGAGGATGGAGCCCATCGCTGGGATCTGGTCGTAGGAATGATCGGTGTGCCAGCCGCCGCCGATATTGGTCTTCTGCTCCTTCTCCTTGCCGACCTTGGCGATCTCGCGATAGCCGTCGATGTGCGGGAAGAACTTATTGATGTCGATCTCGCCGAACCTCCTGGCGAAGGCGATGTGCTGGTCCTCCGTCAGCTTCTGGTCGCGAAAGAAGATGATGCCGTAGTCGGCATAGGCCTGCCTTATCGCCGTGAATTCGCTGTCGCTGAGATTGTTCAGGTCGACGCCCAGGACTTCCGCACCGCAATTCTCGCGCGGGACCACGGTCAGGCCTTCGGTTCTGCTGGCAATCTTGCTGTGCGCGTTCATGGCGTCCTCCGGCATTCGGTGGAGGAAGGCTACGACGGGCGGCTGGACAGAATTGTCACGATCGTTACAGTCTCGATCATGGCCGAAACGCCCACCAAGGCCGGAATTCTGGCGGTCCTGAACCGGAACGGCTGGTTCGCCGCCCTGCCCGCACCGCTCAAGTCCGCGCTGGCCGAGAAGGGCCGCGTGGTGGAGGTGGCGCGCGGTCAATGGGTCTATGGCGCGGGCGACGAGATCACCGGGCTCTACGCCGTGCTGCGCGGCAGCGTGGACATGATGGTGAGCACCATCGCGGGCGACGACGTGCTGATCGACATCGCGCCCGCCGGCCGCGTGTTCAGCCAGGCGCTGGGGCCGCGCATCGTGACCGCGCTGGCGAATGCGGATTCGCTGTTGCTCTTCGTACCCGATCATGTGCTGCGCGAGATCGGACGCACGCTCCCCGACACCGCACGCCATGTCACCGCCCTGCTCTATGACCAGCTCGCGGGCGCGGCGGCGCTCGCCGTGAACATGATCCATCTGCCGCCCCGCGCGCGCGTTGCGGCTCGATTGCTCTTTCTCGCTGGAAACGAGGCGAGCAATGGCTGCGTCGTCGGCGTCACGCAAAGCCAGCTTGCCGAACTGGCCGGGCTTTCGCGCAAGACGGTGAACGGTCACCTCGCGCATCTGGCGAAGAAGAAACTCGTTATGCCCCTTTATGGCGGGCTGCAGCTCAACGATCTGCGTGCGCTGCGTGATCTTGCCGCCGCATAGCTTCGCCATGGCGACAGGCGCTAGATTGTGCCTATGCCGTCCAACATCACCGCCTTCATCCGCAAGAACCTCGCGATTCAGCGCGCGCCGCTGGTGCCGGAACTGGAGCTTCATCTTGCGCATCCGGGCAGCGGACTGTCGCGGCTCAATCTGAACGAGACGCCGTACTGGGCCTATCTGTGGCCGGGCGGCGCGTTGCTTGCGCGGCATTTCCTCGACCGGCCGCAAACGGTGAAGGATCTCGCGGTACTCGACATCGGCACAGGCGGCGGCGTGGTGGCGATAGCCGCGGCGAAGGCTGGCGCGCGGCGCGTGATCGCGAACGACATCGACCCCCATGCACTAGCCGCCGTCGCGCTCAATGCCGAAGCAAATGGCGTGACCATTGAAACGATCTGCGGCGATGTCCTGGGCGGCGACGCGCCGGACGCCGATCTCATCGTCATCGGCGACCTGTTCTATCACCCGCATGTTTCGATCCGGCTGAGAGCCTTCGCGTCGCGCTGCCTCGCGGCGGGCAAGACCGTCCTCACCGGCGATATCGGACGCGCGCATCTTCCGCGCGATGTGCTTGAACTGATCGTGGAATATGACGTGCCGGATTTCGGCGACCGCAAGGACACGAGCCTGCGCACCGGCGGTGTCTATCGCTTCACGACATGACCAAAAGAAAAAGGCGGCCCAAGGGCGGAGCCGCCTTTGAAGTCCCAACGCGGGTGTTCAGATCGTGTCGCCGTGGCGGACCTGCCGGTGCTCCGCCGGCGCCATGGCGTTCGCGCCGCAATTGCCTGCCGAATGGCGCACGATGTTCTGCTTGCCGCTCGCGTCCGTCGTGATCTGCACGGACTGAGCGCAGAAATGCGAGCTCGCCGGCATCTTGCCGAAGGCCGCCTCGATGGGCGCATTCGCACCGAGAGGCAGCGCCATCATGGCGTCGATATGCCGCTGCATGGCGCGCATTTGCGCATCCATCATCGCGTCGATCTGCTCAAAGCCGGCGAACGGCGAAAGGCCGAATTGCGGCGCGAAATCGGCGAGCGACATAGGACGTGGCGCGGCCAGGCTGACCTTCGGCGCGACGTCGCCGGTGTATTCAATATTCGCCACGCTGCCGTCGGCCAGCCGCACGGTCATGTGGTGGACATTGTCGCTCGCGGCGAAGGCCGCGGTCCCGGCCAGCGCGAGCGCGCCGGCAGCCAGAGCGATGGTTGTCTTGTTCATGTTTGTCTCCGCTTGGGGGTTGCAGACACGAGGAAAAACTTATTCGCCATGCCCGTCGTTGCAAGGGAAACAAGCTTAAATTGCGTTCAGATTTGGGTTCCCTAAAACGCGCCGCGCCAAATTTTCCCGATGTTAACCGCGGCGCATCTAGATTTTCCGCATGGGTATGGTGACGACACACGAGCAGGCACGACTGCGTCCGGACCTTCTGTCGCGCTCGCAGGAGAGCCGCGATTTCGAGGAATTCTGGCGGCGCCTGCGCGGCGGCAACATCGTTCCCGCCCGCAGCGCCTTCAACCTTGCGCGCGCGGCGCGCTTCATCCGTGACCTGGTGCTGCTGGAGGCGCCGTCACCCGAACGCCGGTCCTTGCGCATCCGTCTTGCCGGCGAACGCTACCAGGAGATTGCAGGCCAGACGCTTTCGGGCAAGGACCATCTGGAGTTTCTGGAGCCCGAGTATCGCGACGGCGCGCTGACGACGGGCTGGTTGATGGCCACGCAGCCTTGCGGGCTCTGGCAGATCACGCCGATGCACCTGCCGAGCGGCTATGGGCGCTACATCGAAGTCACCGGGTTTCCGCTCGGCGCCGGCGAAGACCACATTCCGCTATTGCTCTGCCACGTCCGGCTGACGGACATGCTGCTGCATACCGGCGACCACAAATTCTCGATGGATACGGCCACGCAGTTCCACTTCATCGATGTCGGCTGCGGCCTTCCGGAGTGGGCATAGCAACTCAGCCCAGCGAGACAAACGCCATCAGGAACAGGTAAGCGGTGATCGCGACGGTGACGTGCGCGCCGACGAGCCATGCCACGCGCTTCTTCGCGAAAACCTGCAGCGCCGCATAGACCAGCGCGACGGCGAGCCCCGCTACCGCGATCCAAGCCGCGATCGTGGTGAAGGATTGCACGCCATGTTCGGCGCCGCGCGGCGGCCCGCCGAGCGAGAAAAACAACAGAGTGAGACCGGCAATGCCCAAAGCGCCATGGATGACGCCGGGCCACCAGCGCCAGCGCATCAGCCCGATATGCGACAGCGCGACGAAGCTCCCGAGCAGCACGGCGGCGGTGAGGAAGTAGAAGGCAGTGAGGAGCAAAGGTCTTTCATTCCCTCTCAATCGTAATGGCCGGGCTTGTCCCGGCCATCCATTTTCCAGAGGACATTACTTTCTGCACCGATTCTGGAAAATGGATGGCCGCCACGAGGGCGGCCATGACGAGAGTTTTCCACATTCCGGAAACGCGAAAGCCGCGCACCGAAGTGCGCGGCTCCGCGTCGTGTTCAGGCGAAACTACTCCGCCGCCATGCTCGCGCCCTTGGCGCGGTCGATGACGCGCTGGATCTCGCGGTTGCGGGCGTCGAAATCGCGGGCGATGGTTTCATCATTGTCCTGCAGCGCCTGCACGTCGGACTTGGCGTAATCGATCACGCCCATTTCGGTGTAGCCCTTCTGGATGTACGGGCCCCACAGGCCGATATCCTTCACGATGGGGACGATGCGGGTGAAGAGCGAGTTGCGGAATTTCTCCATGAAGCCGGACTCGTACATCGCCTTGGCGCAGTCCTCGACCGGCAGGCCTAGATTCTGCCACAGCTCCACCGCGTCGAAGCGGTCGCGCATCAAGTAGGACGCTTCGAGCAGGAATTCCTCGCGCTCGTCGCGCTCCTTCTGCGTGAGGTGCGGATAGTAGTCGCGCAGCGCCAGGCGGCCGAACGCGACGTGGCGGGATTCATCCTGCATCACGTAAGCGTTCACCTGCGCGGCCAGCGGGTTCTGCGCCTGGTCGCGGATCTGCCCGAACGCGGCCAGCGCCAGTCCCTCGATCACTACCTGCATGCCCAGATAAGTCATGTCCCAGCGGCTGTCGCGCAGGGTCTGGTCGATGAGATCCTGCAAGGGTTTCGTCATCGGATAGGCGACCTTGAACTTCGTCAGGAGCTTCTTGTAGGCCTCGACGTGGCGCGCTTCGTCGATGGTCTGCGTCGCGGCGTAGAACTTGGAGTCCGCGTCGGGCACTTGCGTGACGATCTTGGCGGCGCAGATCAGCGCGCCCTGCTCGCCCTGCATGAACTGCGAAAGCTGCCAAGCCTGGAAATGGCGGCGGACGAGCGCCTTCTCCTTGTCGCTCATCTTCTTGTAGCAATCGGCCATGTGGATCGGCAGCGACTCTTCCGGCATCTGTTCCGGATTGTCTTCGTCCAGTTCTTGCGACCAGTCGATGCGCGTTTCCGCGTCCCACTGCATCTGCTTGCCCTTGGCATAGAGGCCCATCATCGCCGCGCGGCCGTCGTCGTAATCCCAGTTGAAGGTGACGTCGAAATCCTGCGGAACGGACCAGGTCGGGCCGTCGGTGCTCAAGGCATAGATGTCTTTGATGGCAGTCATGGCGTTTTTGGCTCCCTGGAATCGCGGCTGATGCCGTCTGTCGAAAGGAGCCTACGCCCGCCGTCGCGGAAGGCGACTACCGGCGCGGCCAAATTTGTGGCATTTTGAGCCAAAATGGCGAATGCGACGCTCGAACGACTTCCCATGACGATGGGCTATTTCCGGCTCATCCATCGCTGTTTCGCGGGCACAAGGAGCGCGGCGCTGCTCGAGGGAACGGGCGTCAGCGAGCGCGATCTCTCCAATCCTTCCGCCGAGATCACGCTCTTCCAGCAGGTGCGGCAGGTCGAGAACGTGACCGCGCTGCACGGACCGGGCTGGGCGTTCTCGCAGCCGGAATTGTGGAGCGCATCGGCGCATGGCGTGGTGGCGACCGCAATGGTGTCGGCGCCGACGATCGGAGATGCGATCGATGTCCTGCGCCGCTACGCGCACGTGCGCGCGCCTTTCTTCCACATCGCGTTCAAGTCCGGACGCGATCGGATCACGCTGGAATATGCACTCACCGTGCCGCTGACCGAGCCGCAGTGGCGGCCGATGATGGAGATTGCTTTCGTGGCGGTGCGCGCGCTGGTGCAGGCCTCACTCGGCCGCGCACCGGACGA
>DATIVW010000216.1:0-13566 GCA_035465595.1 Rhizomicrobium sp.
TTTCCAGCAGCCGACATAGGTCGCATAGGCGCAGCCCTGCGCGCGCTGCGTGGCGCGACCGTGATCGTGCCAGGCCCAGAAGACCGGCGTGTCGATCTCGATGCGCACCGCTCCGCAGGCGCAATCGGCGGCGGCGGTT
The DNA here is from genome assembly GCA_035465595.1 of Rhizomicrobium sp. Taxonomy (GTDB): domain Bacteria; phylum Pseudomonadota; class Alphaproteobacteria; order Micropepsales; family Micropepsaceae; genus Rhizomicrobium. Next base: position 140 of record DATIVW010000216.1, read on the forward strand.
CCACGCGGGCGCCTGGGCTTATCGATTTTCGATGGACTTTGCAGCATGCGCGCGATCATTCCCGAAAGCCAGCCGGATGGACAGCGCCGCGGCCATCACGAAAGCGCGCGGCGCTCATGCGGAATCGCGCTGCACCTAGCCCTCGGCCAGGACGCGCTTAAGCTGGGAGTCGTTGTAGGGCTTGGGCAGGAAGCTCACATCGGCCGGCAGTTCCGCGTTCTCCGCCGATTCGGTCGAATATCCGCTGGCAATGACGATCTTGAGATTGGGGCGCAGCCTGCGCGTCTCCTTCACAAGCTGCACACCGCTCATGCCTGGCAAGCCCAGATCGGTGAGCATCACGTCGATGTCCGGATTGGCCGCGATGAGTGCGAGCGCCTGCGTGCCGTCGCCGGCTTCCAGCGTTGCATGGCCAAGCGATTCCACCATGTCCACGGTGGTCATGCGGATAAGCGCGACATCTTCGACGATCAGGACTTTCAAGGCGCGGCCCTCGGTTCGCGGTTGGGATGATACGGCATTTTCGACCTGCGCGGATGCTTCTCCGAGACGGTCGGGCGAACCGGATGCCAGGGCGGGCATGTCCAGCAGGCTGCGCAGCTTTCGCGCCAAATCGTCCTTGCGATAGGGCTTTGAAAGCAGGAACACGTCGTCGTCGAGCTTGCCGTTGTGGACGATGGCGTTCTGCGTGTAGCCGGAGGTGAAGAGGACGCGCAGGCTTGGGCGGCTGTCCCTGGCGCGGCGCGCCAGCTCGCGCGTCGGGATGTTGCCCGGCATCACCACGTCGGTGAACAGAAGATCGACATGCGCACCTGCCCTCAGGATCGTCAGCGCCTCATCCGCATTGGCGGCGCGAAGCACCGTGTAGCCCAGTTCGCCGAGAACATCGGTGACTGCCGCCCGCACCCCATCGTCGTCTTCCACGACGAGGATGGTTTCGGTGCCCCCAACGATGGGCTGATCGTAGAACGGTTCCGGCGTCTCCTGCGGCTTGCGCGAACGCGGCAGGTAGATCTTGATCGTCGTGCCTTCGCCGGTCTCGCTGTAGATCTTCACGTGGCCGCCCGATTGCTTGACGAAGCCGAATACCTGGCTGAGGCCAAGGCCGGTGCCCTGCCCTTCGGGCTTGGTGGTGAAGAACGGATCGAACGCCCTGGCGATGACGTCCGGCGGCATGCCGATGCCGGTGTCGCTGATCGCCAGCATCACATACTGGCCGGGCACGACTTCGCTGTGCGTGGCAGCATAGGTGTCGTCGAGGAAGGCATTGGCGACTTCGATGGTGAGCTTGCCGCCGTCCGGCATGGCGTCGCGCGCATTGATGGCAAGGTTGAGGATCGCATTCTCCACCTGGCTGCGATCCACCATTGTGTTCCACAGGCCGCCCGCGATCATCGATTCCACCTCGATGCGTTCGCCCAGGGTGCGGCGCAGAAGATCGGTCATCTCGTTGACCATGCGGCCGAGATTGGTCGAGCGCGGATCGAGCGCCTGGCGGCGCGCGAAGGCGAGAAGCTGTCCGGTGAGGCGCGCACCGCGCTCCACCGCCGCGACCGCCGATTGCAGGCGCGCGGCGCGCTTGGAGGCATCGCCTTCCTGCTTCACCAGCAGATCCAGGTTGGCGCTGATGATCTGCAGCAGGTTGTTGAAATCGTGCGCCATGCCGCCCGTGAGCTGGCCGATCGATTCCATCTTCTGCGCATTGCGCAGGGCGGATTCGGCGCGCACCCGCTCGGTGACGTCGGCGGCGGCGACAAGAAAGCCTTCCTGCGGAATGTCGGCCTTGTAGACGTCGAGCTCGCGATCCTTGCGACGGAAACGCGCATAGTCTTGGGCGCCTTGCTGACTTTCCGGCAGGCTCGCGAGCGTGTCGCGCGCCAGCTTCTCGTCCACATAATTGAACGCTTTCAGCGCGGTCCCCATCGCGGCCAGCGATTTGGGAAAGTCCATCAGGTGAAAGAATATCTCGTTGAACGCGGCGACCTTCTGCTCTTCGTCGAAGACGAGGATGCCGTCGCGGATATTGTCTAGCGTTGCCTGCAGGACGCGCGCCTGCCGCGCGCGCAGGGATTCGCTTAACGCGAGGCGCACATTGTTGCGGACCAGAAGGAAGGCGGCGATGAGCAGAATCAGGATCGCAATGCCGGTGACCAGAATCGCAGCAAGAATTTCATTCCGTTCGAGCGCGCGCCGGGCCTGGATCCGCTCGTCGAGCAGCTTGCGCTCGTCCGCAAGCCCGATCGCAACGATGGAGCGCGTGGCATCCATCGCCGCCTTTCCCTGGTCGAGCAGCGCCAGAAGTTCCGGCGGCAACTGGGGAACGTAGGGGCTCATCGTTATCCCGGCGTTCAACATCCGGAAGCGCTGCGCAAAGAGCCTTCGCAGGTCGCTAACCCGCTTCTGCTGTTCGGGACTGTCGCGGGTCAGACCCTGCAATCGGTCGAGATCACGGTCCAGACGCGCTTCTGCGGCATGGAACGGCTGCAAATAACCCGGCGTTCGTGTGAGCAGATAGCCGCGCTGGCCCGTTTCGGCGTCCACCGCATCGCCGAGGACGGCGCGCAGCGAATCCATCACTTCGTAGCTATGCCCGACCCACGCCTGCTCCGTGCGCTCGCCCTGTGCGAACTTCACCAGCGCGAAAGCCATCAAGGCGAGGATGAGGACGACGGGGACGCCGCCGATAAAAATGGCCCTGTTGGCCCTCAAGATGAGCCCTGCCCCTTTGCCACCCGAGGCCGAACGCGTTTCGTCGCTAATTGTTCCGCTCGATCGGTTTAATAACGCCCCGATTTACCCTAGCCGGACCGAAACCGTCCGCAAATGGTCGGAGAGAGAGGATTCGAACCTCCGGCCCCCACGTCCCGAACGTGGTGCTCTACCAGGCTGAGCTACTCTCCGAATGCGCCAGGAAGGGCGCCCTTATATAGAGGGGTTTTCGGCGCTGCAACCTGGGCTTTTGGCCGGGATTTCCGGGCCCGCGCCTGCGCAGGAGGCGGCCGGGATGGTCCCCGGAAATATCGGTACGCCAGCGCACCCAGGCGACGATGCGCCCTCCGCATGGGAGAAATTCCGCCGCGCTGCCACGCTCAGGCTGACAGTTGTGTTAGGCAGAGGCCATGATCCTGGTCGGCCAATATGACTCGCCCTACACCCGCCGTGTGGCGATTTCGCTCAAGGTGCTGGGCATTGCCTATGAGCACGACACCCGCTCGGTGTTCGGCGATTTCGACTCCATGCGCACGACCAATCCACTGGGGCGCATACCATCGCTCATCCTGGACAGCGGCGAGACACTGATCGACAGCGCGGCCATCCTCGATCACATCGACGAGCTGGTGGGACCGGAGCGCGCGCTGCTTCCACCTTCCGGCAAGCCGCGGCGCGACGCGCTGCAAAGGATCGCGCTCGCCAATGGCGCCGTAGACAAGATCGGCGGCGGCGTGAACTACGAAACGCTGATCCGCCCGTCGCAATATCGCTGGCCGGAGTGGATCGAACGCTGCAAGACTCAAGGCCTGGGTGCGCTCGCGGCGCTGGATGCGCTCGACTGGCCGGATGCACCCATCGACCAGGCGCAGATCACGACCGCCTGCGCATTCGACTACGTCCATGTCACGATCCCGGCGCTGGCGCCGGCGGGGCGCTTTCCCCGGCTCGATGCGCTCACCGACACGCTGCGCGCGCGGCCGGAATTCACGTCCACCAGCTTTTCTGATTACGCCGTGCCAAAGGCGGACTGAGCCCGCGAGGCGGGCTGGCTGGGGCGGAAGGATTCGAACCTTCGAATGCCGGAATCAAAATCCGGTGCCTTACCACTTGGCGACGCCCCAAAAGGCGGCGGACCATAGGGCCTCACCTTTCCCGTTTCAACGCGGCATGACAGGGTGGATTCTCGGGGTTCCTGCAGGTCTGAAAACCATGTCCATCCAGCTTTTCTTCATCGACAAATTGCTGCGCCTGACGGCAAAGCGCCGCTTTCGCCGCAATCCCGACATCATGGAGCTGCGGACGCTGATGGCCGAAATGCCGCTGCGGCCGGCGCCCGGCCATGTGACCGTGGACCTCATCACCCTGGGCGGCATCAAGGCCGAGCGGCTGCGCACCGCCGGGGCCGATGAGAGCAAGGCGATTCTCTATATCCATGGCGGCGGCTTCGTGGGCGGGGTGCCGGGCAATCACCGGCCGCTGACATGGCGGTTGGCGGACAAGGTGGGCGTGCCGGTCTATGCAGTGGATTACCGCCTTGCGCCCGAACATCCCTACCCCGCGGGCCTCGACGACTGCGTTGCCGCCTATCGCGGGCTCCTCGACAAGGGGATCGCCGCGAGCTCGATCGTCATCGCGGGCGACAGTGCCGGCGGAAACCTCACATTGACGACGGCGCTCAAGCTGAAGGCCCTCGGCCTGCCGCAGCCCGCCGCTTTGGCCGCGCTGTCGCCGGCCACCGATATCGAAGGCGCCGATTTCGAATCGCGCGAAAGCAACGCCGCATCCGATGCGATGTTCAGCGCCGCCATGTTCGGCAGCCTCACCGCGCTCTATTGCCCGGATGCGGATGTGAACGATCCTTTCATTTCACCCTATCGCGGCGACGTTGCGGGATTGCCCGCCACGCTGATCCATTGCTCCGACGCGGAAATGCTGCGCGACGACGGCGTGATGATGGCCAGGAAGATGCAATCTGCCGGCGTGCCGGTGACGCTCGAAGTATGGCCAAAGGTGTTTCACGTCTGGCAGGTGATGGCCGACATGCTGCCCGAAGGCCGCGCCTCCATCGACAAGATTGCCGCGTTCATGACGAGCGAACTTGCGCGCTAAAGTGCGCCGTGCGCGATGAAATAGATGCCGAGCACGGCGAACAGGACCGCTGCGGCCTTGTGAATCGCATCCATCGGCAGCCGCGCCGCGAATTTGCTGCCCATGAACACGACCGGCACGTTGGCGACGAGCATGCCCGTCGTGCTGCCGGCCACGACCGCCGCAAGACTGGAATAACCCGCAGCCAGCGCGGCCGTGGCGATCTGCGTCTTGTCGCCGATCTCCGCGATGAAGAACGCGATCAGAGTGGCGATGAACGCGCCGTGGCCGTCCGTGCGCGCGTCCTCTGCACTCAGCTTGTCGGGGACCAGGGTCCAGGCCGCCATGCCCAGCATGGAAATGCCGACCACGATGTCGAGAACGCGCGGCGTGAGATACCTGCCCAGCCACACCCCGAGATAACCCGCGATGGCATGGTTGGCGATCGTCGCGATCAGGATCGCCGCAACGATCGGCACGGGCTTGCGGAATTTCGCCGCCAGCACCAATGCGAGGAGTTGCGTGCGGTCGCCCATCTCGGCGATTGCGACAGTGGAGAGCGAAACGAGAAAGGCTTCCACGCGCTACTTGAACACGATGCCGATCGCCTCGGCGACGCAGGCAGGGCGGTCCTGGCCTTCGATCTCGATGGTGACCTCGTTGATGATCTGCATGCCGCCGGACTTCGGATTGAGCTCGGCTGACAGCAGCCTGGACCGCGCGCGGACCTTCGAGCCGACCGGCACCATGTTGGTGAAGCGCACCTTGTTGGAGCCGTAGTTGATCCCGCGCGTGACGCCTTCGATGCGAAGGAACTTGCCGGTGAGATAGGGGATCAGCGACAGCGTGAGATAGCCGTGCGCGATGGTCTTGCCGCCCGGCATTTCCTTCTTCGCGCGCTCGACATCGATGTGGATCCACTGGTGATCGCCGGTGGCATCAGCGAACTGGTTGATGCGCTCCTGCGTGATCTCCAGCCAATCGGAAACGCCGGTTTCCTGTCCCACCATCTTGGGCAGGTCTTCGAATGTCACGGTCTTGGTCATGTGTGTTCTCCGGTATCAGACGATTTTGGAATCGCGCTTGCCCCAGTAGCGGTCGCGGATGAGGCGCTTGTAGAGCTTGCCCGTGGGGTGACGCGGCAGTTCCCTGTCGAAATCGATCGAGCGCGGGCATTTGATCGCAGAGAGATTGGCGCGCGCATAGGCCATCAGCTCGTCGGCCAGCGCGGGGCCGGCGTCGGCCCAATTCGCCGGCTGCACAACGGCTTTCACTTCCTCTCCGAAATCCTCGTTCGGCACGCCGATGACGGCGACGTCCGCCACCTTGGGATGGCCGATGAGAAGGTTCTCGGCTTCCTGCGGATAGATGTTCACGCCGCCGGAGATGATCATGAACGCCTTGCGGTCTGTCAGGTAGAGATAGCCGTCTTCATCGAGCTTGCCGACATCGCCGAGCGTGGACCAATTCGGATGCTCCGGATGGCGCGACTCCTTCGTCTTCTTTTCGTCGTTGTGATACTGGAACATCGCCTCGGGCGTGGGGGACTCGAAATAGATCGTGCCCTCCTCGCCCACCGGCACTTCCTCGCCGTGTTCGCCGCAAATGTGCACGGGACCGAGCAGCGATTTTCCCACCGTGCCAGGATGCTTCAGCCAGTCCAGGCTGCCGACATAGCAGAAGCCGTTGCCTTCGGTGCCCGCGTAATATTCGTGGATCACCGGCCCCCACCACTCGATCATCCGCCTCTTCACATCGACGGGACAGGGTGCGGCGGCATGGATCGCCGACTTCATCGAATGCACGGCATATTTCAGGCGCACCTCGTCGGGCAGCTTCAGCATGCGCACGAACATCGTCGGCACCCACTGGCTGGCATTCGCCTGGTACTTCTCGATCGCCTTCAGCGCTTCCTCGGCATCGAAGTGCTCCATGGCGACGACGGTGCCGCCCATGCGATGGACGGTCATGCAATAGCGCAGCGGCGCGGCGTGATAGAGCGGCGCGGGCGAAAGGTAGATCGAGTTCTGCGACAGCCCGAACAATCCCTGCACCAGCATGAGCAGCGCGTTCGGCGCGTCGATGGGCAGGTTCTGCAACGGCACGCGCACGCCCTTGGGTCGGCCGGTCGTGCCCGACGAATAGAGCATGTCCGCACCGGCGGTTTCGTCCGCGATCCGGGTCGCGGGCATCTCGGCGGACGCATCCTCATAGCTTTGGAAGCCTGCGGCTGTGCCGCCCACCATCAGCAGCTTGACGCCCTTGAGCAGGGGAACCAGTTCGCTCGCGACCTTCGACAGGCCGCTTGAGACGATCAGTACCTTCGCGTTGCAGTCGCCGACGATGTACTCGACTTCGCCCGCCGTCAGCCGCGAGGAGATGCAGGTGTAATAGAGCCCCGCCCGCTGGGCGCCCCAGCAGATCGGCAGGAAGTCGAGATTGTTCTCCATGAAGATGGCGATGCCGTCGCCGGTCTTGAGGCCGAGGCTGCGGAAAAGCTGCGCCGCCCGGTTGGAGCGTTCCTCCATCTGGCGATAGGTGAGGCTTTCACCCGAACCGGCCATGATGAGGGCGGTCTTGTCCGGCGTGGTCTGCGCGTAAACGGAAGGGTGCACGGGTTTTCCTCGGATATATTTTGTGGCGACTTTACGAAATGACTCCGCCCCCGCAAACTGCGGCATGTCCGGCCCTTCCGTTGCGTCAGCGAACACACCGATGAACCAGCCCCAGCGCGAGACCATGAAGCTGTGGGACGGCGAAGTCTCATACCTCGAATGGGCAGGGCCGGGTCCCTCGCTGCTGTTCAGCCACGCCACCGGCTTCAATGCCGAGACCTACCGCATGCTGCTGCAGCCTTTGGCCGACCGCTTCCACATCTACGCGATCGACCAGCGCGGCCACGGCTTCACCTCGCTGCCGACGGAAGAGAAGCTGGCCAAGGACTGGATCATCTACCGCGACGATCTCGTGCGCTTCCTCGACGGCCTCGACGGGCGGCCGATGATTCTTGCCGGTCACTCGATGGGCGCGACGGTGAGCCTGATGGCGGCGCTGCTGCGCCCGGATCTGGTACGCGGACTCGTGCTGATCGAACCGGTGTTCATGCCCGGCTCGCAGTTCCACTGGCTGCTGGCGCGCTGGCGCATGGCCAAGCGCGGCGATCCCAATCTCGCCGACCGCGCCGCAAAGCGCCGCGATACGTTCGAATCCTTGGACTTCGTGGAGCGCGGCTATCGCGGGCGCGGCGCGTTCAAGAGCTGGCCGGACCAGATGGTTCACGACTACCTGAAGGGCGGCCTTTTGCCGACGGAAGACGGACAGGTGCGGCTGGCCTGCGCGCCGGCGTGGGAAAGCCAGACCTTCCGCATGTCGCCGCGCGGGGTCGCCTCGTCGGTCCGCGGATTGAAATGCCCCGTGACGCTGATCCATGCCGGGCAGAACAGCACCTGCCCCGAAAGCGAAGGGCTGCGCTTCGTGAAAAACCATCGCCGCACGCGGCGCGTGTTCATCGAGAAGGCGACGCATTTCCTGCCGATGGAATATCTGGATGTGGTGCAGAAAGAGATCGCCCGGATGGGGCATCGCGCGCCGCGTTAGATCAGCCTTGTGCGGCGAAGTGCCTGTCGAGCCGCGCAAGAAGCTCCGCATTTGAAAAACCCAGCGCGTCCAGACGCCCGGCGCGGCTGAGAAGTGCCAGTCCCGCCAGCGCCGCCGCGATCAGCACGACGTCCGCCTGCGCCGCGCGGCTTCTGCCGCGCGCCGCCGCGTCCGACAGCACGGTGAGCGCCGCGATCAGCCGGCCGTTGAAGAGTCGCTCCGCTTCGCCTGTGCCCGCCTGCGCAGGAAGCGCGGACGAAACGGCGGCGAAGGTTTCGGTGTTCTCCAGATGATCCAGCGCGACCGCGGCAGCCGCTGCCAGCTTTCCGTCGCCATGTATCTGCACCTCGTCGCGCATCGCGCGCGTGAGGCCCGAGAGATCTTCGGCGGCCAGCGCCAGAAGCAATTCGTCCTTGCCGGCGAAATAGCCGTAGAGCGCAGCGGGTGCGTAGCCCGCCTCGGCGGCGACGGCACGCAGCGACAGGTTGCGCGCCCCATCGCGTGCGGCCACACGGCGCGCCGCTCCCAGAATCGCGGCGCGCGTCGCCGCATGGGTGCGGTTGCGGCGGGATTCGCGGTGCTGCTCGGCGAGACTCATCGGCCGCGACGATACGCGATTCTCGCGCGGACAAAGAAAAATGCCGCCGCCCATTTCCGGGCGGCGGCATCGAAAGCTTCCGGAGAAGGCGCTTCAGGCCTTCGGATGCGCGCCCTTATAGGCGTGAACCGCGGCGTTGTATTCCGCGCCGACCTTTTCCTTCGTCTTCTGGTTGGACGCCACTTTCGCGTTCACCGCGTCGATGATTCCCTGGTCCAGCGGCTTGCCGTCCTTGGACTTCGCCGCAGCGGCCTTCTGCTGATCCAGATCGTTGAACAGGCAGGCCTGGTAGTCGTCCGAAGCCTTGATGAAGTTCACCACGTCGTCATGCGCGTCCTTCATCTGCGCTTCTGTCGCCTTGGTGCCGTCGATCGCCGCCGGTGCGATGGGCGCGCTGCCGCAGATGGACGAATCCGCCAGTGCGGGCGCGGCCGAAACCAGAACCGCCGCAACCGCCAAACCAAATTTACCAATCATTCCGTCACTCCCCTGATGGGTTTACCCTCGCCGCGGCGATACAAGCACAACTGCCAAGGCGGAATAAAGGCGGGAAGCGCGGCGCGGTTAAACCGCCGCGGCGTAAGGCGGCGCGGGATCGTATTCCATGAATCGCTGCACATTGCGGGCGAAATCGGGGCTCATGATCTGGCCGGTCAACCACAGCGCCATGTCGATCCCAGCCGAGACTCCGGCCGCGGTCACGACGTTTCCGTCCCGGACATATCGAACTTTTTCGAGCACTTCGGCGGCTTCATGACGCGCCCGCAATTGTTCGACGAATCCCCAATGTGTGGTGACGCGTCTGCCCTTGGCGGGACCTGCGGCGGTGAGCAGCAGGGCACCGGTACACACGCTTGTGATCCAGGTGCAGCCCGAGGCCGTCTTCGCAATCCATGCGAGCAGCTTTTCGTTCTGCACTTGCGCGCGCGTGCCCTGGCCGCCCGGTATGAGGAGAATGTCGAGCTTGCCGCAGGTTTCGGTCGTCGCGTCCGGCAACACGCGCATACCCTTGCGACAGCGCACGGGCGCATCCTTCTCGGCGATCATCAGCGTCTCGAACGGTTTTTCGCCGCCCGAATAGCCGGCGACTTCATTGGCCATGGTGAACACCTCCCATGGGCCCACAAAATCGAGTTCCTCCGCATCATCGAAGATCAGCATTCCAAGTCTCAGAGTCATGGCGTGATTTCCTTTTGCTGAAAGCGCGCGCGGAATGCGGCAGGGTTCACCTTGAGATGACGGTGGAAGACGCGGCGCATGCGCTCCTCCGAGCCGAAGCCTGCGCGCTGCGCCACTTGCGCCACGGCAAGGCTGGACGATGTGAGAAGACGGCGGGCCTCATCCAGCCGCAAATCCTCGACATAAGCGGCGGGAGTCTTTCCCGTCTCGGCGCGGAAGATGCGTGCAAAGCTCCGCTCGCTCATGTTGGCGCGCGCCGCGAGCGCGGCAACATCCAGCGGCGCGCCGATGTTTTCCGGCAGCCAGCGCATCAATCCGGACAGCCTGCCCTTCGCCGCCGCTTCGGTCTGCAGATGCGCGCTGAACTGCGATTGACCGCCCGGCCGCATGAGGAACATCACATGGCGGCGCGCGACCCTGAGCGCCATGTCGTCGCCGAAATCCTCGCGCACCAGCGCCAGCGCCAGGTCCATGCCAGCGGTGACGCCCGCCGACGACCAGAATTTTCCATCGCGGATAAAAAGAGCATCCGGCTCGACCGTGGTGCCGGGGTAGAGCCTTGCGAGAAGCTCGGCCGAACGCCAGTGGGTGGTCGCGCGGCGTCCCTTCAGCAATCCGGTCGCGGCGAGAAAGAACGCGCCCGAGCAGATCGATACGACGCGGCGCGCGCGGCGGGCGCCATCGCGCACGGCTTTGAGCATCATCGGATCGCGCAAGGCGTTTTCGATGGTGCCGCCCGAGATCATCAGCGTGTCGATCTTGCGCGGCAGATCGGCATAGGCGCCATCGGCATCCAGCCGCAGGCCGCCCGATGTCCGGAATACGCCCTTCTTTTCGGCGAGAAGCGTGAGCGCATAGGCGGGCGTAGGCCGTTCATCGTTCACGCCTGCCAGCACCTGCATCGGGCCCACGACATCGAGGACCTGCGCTTCGGCGAACCCGAGCATGACGACGGTTCTGGGCAGGGATTTTTCCATGCCCCGGAGGATAGGCGCTCACCGCGTTGGCGGAAATGACAATCAGCCCACTTTTTCCGCCAAACGCAGGGCAACGGCCATGCCCTCCACCGGAACGCCAGCTTCGGTACGGGGCGACGCGGGGAGGAGCCCGGCAACATCCAGCCCGGCCTGCTTCGCGGCAGCGCGCAGATAGGCCTCGGAATGGCGCCAGCGGCGCTTGGGGCCGAGCTCGAAGCCCTCGCCTTCCTTCTTCTCGACCGTGAACAGGAACATGCCGTCTTCCGAGAGCCGGCTCGCGACACCCGCGAGAAGTTTTTCCAGATCTCCGAGATAGACCACCGTGTCGGCTGCGATGATGAGGTCGTAGTGCCGGTCGAATGACGCGAGTCCGGTTTCGATGTCCCCGACCACGAGCGCATCATAGATATTTAGCGCACGCGCCTTTTCGATCATCGCCGGGCTGAGATCGACGCCATCCAGGCGCGACGCCATGTCCTTGAAGACGACGCCGGCAAGGCCGGTGCCGCATCCCAGGTCGAGGATGGAAAGACCGGCCTGCTGCAGCAGAACCATCGATGCCATCTGGCGCAGGATCTCCGGCGCGCGATAGCCGAGCTGGCCGCGCATGCGCGCATCGTAATCGATGGAGAACTGGTCGAAGAGATGGCGCACATAGCGTGCATCGGACCGCGCCTGGCCTTTGGCGGCTTCAGCCTGCGCGAAGGCTTCCTTCAGTTCTTCGCTTGGGTCTTCGATCTGTCCGAAGGCCTCCAGCGCCTTTTCCGGTTCACCCGCATCGAGCCATGCACGGCCAAGACCCAAGCGCGCTGCGTCCAGCGTCGGATCGAGACGCAAGGCGCGCTGGAATTCGCCGATGGCGGTGGGCAACGTGCCCGCCACGCGCAATGCTTCTCCCAGCGATGCGGCCGCCAGCGCGACAGAAGGATTGAGCATCGCCGTCTCGCGCGCCACGCGCACCGCCTCGCCGACATCGTCCGCCGCCAGCAGGGCGCGCGCGAGCGTGAAGCGCGCGAGGAGGCCGCCGCGCCCTTCCTCGAGCAGGTCGAAGAGCAGCGTGGCGGCTTCCTTGGCGCGGCCTTTCGCGATCAGGTCTTCGGCTGTTTCGAGCGGATCAGCTCGCAAGCGTGCATTTGCCGTTGTTGAGAACGACGATGTCACGCTCCTTGGACTTTGAGCGATAGGAGACGACGTTTCCATCCACCCACATCTCGGTCACGATCGTTTCGCCGGGGAAGACGGGCGCGGAGAAGCGCACGTCGAAGCCGGTGATCTTGGTGGGATCGTATTTGCACACGGTGGAGATGACCGAGCGGCAGGCGGTGCCATAAGTGCACAGGCCGTGCAGGATGGGGCGCGGAAAGCCGGCCATCTTCGCGACGTTCGGATCGCGATGCAGCGGATTGCGGTCGCCGGACATCGCATAGAGGAACGCCTGGTCCGGACGGGTGTCGGCTGCGTGCACGACATCCGGCGCGCGCGTCGGCAGCACATGGGGCTCGGGGGCCCCGTCCTTCGGTCCGCCGAAGCCGCCATCGCCCCGCGCGAAGGTCGATCCGACCATCGTGTAGAGCTTTTCGCCGGAGGTCTTGTCGCGCGCCACGCTTTCGGTGACGAGCACGGCGCCCTTGTCCTTGCCTTTGTCGAACACGCCCAGCACGCGCTGATCGATCACCACCTTGGCGGCGATGGGAAGCTGCTTGTGCAGCGTGATGCGCCGTTCGCCGTCCACCACCATCAGGTAGTTGATGCCCGAGCGCGCCATGATGTTGCCGCCGCCCCAGCCGATCACCGACGCCATGGTCGGCACGGTCTTCAGGCCGTTCTCATAGACGAAGGGAAGCTCATTGGTGTTCATGGGGTCGCGCATAAACCCGATGCCCAGCGCGTAGAGCATGGTGTCGCGATCGCTGTAGCTGGCCTCGTTGCCGGTGGATGTGGCCTGCATCAGCTCGTCGTAATTGATGGGCATTTGCGTCGTCCCTGATGTTTCCGTGGCGGGAGTAGAGCCTTGAAGCCGGTTCCCCGCAAGCATCCGTGCATGATAAGAATGGGCAACGAAAACGGAGAAACGCCATGGCCTATCGCTGCTTCAACGTCGAGATCGCGGACGGCATCGCCCACATCCAGCTCAAGCGCGGCGACGAGCTGAACACCATGGTCCCGGAATTCTGGCGCGAACTGCCGGAAATCGTGAAGGATATCGACGCGGGCGCGAGGGCGCGCGTCATCGTCATCTCCTCCACCGGCAAGCATTTCTCCGGCGGCATGGACCT
>DATIVW010000217.1:0-4333 GCA_035465595.1 Rhizomicrobium sp.
ATCGCAGCGGGGGTATAGCCGGCATAGCCCAGAAGGACGCGTTCGTCGCCGGTGGCGGCGAGCTGGTAATTCGCCATCGGGGGGACCGAGATGTTCTCTGCCTGGGCGAGACCGACGATCTGGTTCACCGGCAACCCGCGCGTCCTGCAGACGATGTGTGATCCGGCGTTGCTGGTCAGGGGCACGAGGAAATCGGAAAGCTGCGTATCCAGCGCCTGCAGAAGCGCCGCGCGCCGCTCCTCCTGGCAGGTTTTCAGCCGCTTGATGTGATCGTCCAGGTGTCCGCCATTGATGAAGTCCGCCATCACCATCTGGTTGGGCACGTTCGAGCTTCCGTTGAGCCCGCGCTGAACCGCGATGAAGCGGTCGACCAAAGCCATCGGCGCGATGATGTAGCCTATGCGAAGCGTCGGAAACAGAAGATGGTTGAAGGTGTTGAAATAGATCGTTCGCGACGGATAAACGGCGGCGAGCGGCTTGGGCGGCGGATTCATGCCGCTATTGTTCCAGTCGAAATCGTCTTCCAGGATCCAGCCGTTTCGCTCTTTCACCCACGCCACCAGCGCGCGCCGGCGCGCGGGGCTCATCGTTGCCGCGATGGGGAATTGACAGGCCGGCGTCACGAAGGCGGCTCTGGCGCGCGGCGCCAGGTGCAAGCCGGCCTCCACGTCGATGCCGGACTTGTCGACGGGGACGGGCACGACGCGCACGCCGCTGTTCTGCAGCGCCTGCGTCGCCGCGCCATAACCGGGATCCTCCATCCACACATCGTGCCCGGACAATCCCAGCGCGCGCACCACAAGATCGATGCCGGCCGCGGTGCAACTCGTCACCACCACCTGATCCGCGGAACAGTCGATGCCGCGCGTCATCGCGACATGCGTGGCGATGGCTTCGCGCAGCCCCTCCCAGCCGGCGGGATCGTCGCCGTGCAAAAGATCCGGCGAGACGCGTTGCCAGCGCCGCGACTGCAGGCGGCTCCATACAGCCGCGGGAAAGACATCGACGGGCGGAACGCCCAGCCGGAAAGGCGGTGGCGCGTCGGTGCCCGTCTTCGTCTTGGGGACGTGAACATTGCGCGCGCCGGCGTAGCGAACATAAACGCCGGAGCCCTGACGGGATTCCAGAAGACCGTCCGCGATGAGGCGGTCGAGCGCGGTCATGACCGAGTTGCGCGAGATGCCGAGCATGTTCGCCAGGCTCCGCGATGGCGCGAGCCGTGCCCCATGCGACAGCGCGCCGGACAGAATGAGATTTCGAACGCGCTGATACAGGCGTTCGTGCAGGGGCGTTACGTCATTGTCATGATCGTCGACGAGATGGATGAATGCAGCGGCGCGGCGCTCGATCGCATGGCGCTTCTCCGGTGAATGCCCCTGTTCTTCCACCTGGGCCATGACAACCCCGAATCATTTGGCCGTTTGTTACCGTGATGAAGCGGCATGTGGGCATGATTGGTCACAACATCAATGAGGCATAATCACGTTCACGTTAGCGCATCGTGTGTCGGTGAATTTTAAGCAAGGCTGAGAAACGCGAATGGCGCTACTGAAAACGATCACTATTGCGAAATCGAACTAGCGTTGTTGCGCGGAATACGGCGTATTTCCCGCGTTATTGTTCCCTCGCGAAAATGTGAAATGACGCGTGGCTTGGAACCACGCGCGCTGTTTGTCCAAACCCAAACGGCAAAAGTGGTCCTTATGACATCCACAAAGTGGCTCTGGCGATGCGTGACGCGCATCGGCAGTTTCGCGCCATGGAAAACCACAGCACAGACGAAGCCGCCATGTCTCAACATGCAGCCGCAACGAATTCCAGCGAAGCAGGGGAGGCGAACTTCTCGCTCGCCATCGCCAACATCACGGTCGATGACGCGTCGCCCATCTCCATCTACGAACAGATCTGCCGCGCGATCCGCAGCGCGATCGCGGCGGGCGATCTGCCGCCGGGCACCCATCTTCCGACCAGCCGCGAGCTGGCCGATGCGCTCAAGATCGGGCGCAACACCGTCGTCACCGCCTATTCGCGCCTGGCCGCCGAAGGTTATCTGCTCGCGAACAAGCGGCGCGGCACGCGCGTCGCCGAGGACGCGGCGCGCCTGGCCGCGGTGACGCCCGACGAGCGCGCCGCGGACATGCCGGAACCCGTGCGGCCCGTGGAATTCTCGCGGCCGTCGAAATGGCCGGCCTCCGTCGAGATCGGCTATCATGCCCGGCAGATACTCCAGATGACGGCGCCGCAAAATTCGCACACCGCGCCCTTTGGCCTTCATATGCCGGACCCGTCGCTTTATCCGCGCAATCCGCTCTCCAGGCTGATCGCCGAAGAATTCTGCCGCTCTCCCGGCGGCGGAGACACGCGCCATGGCTTGCGCAAATTCCAGACCGTGATGGCGAACTATCTGCGGCACATGCGCGGGGTGATGTGCGAGCCGTCGCAGATCATTCCCGTGACCGGCATCGAGAGCGCGCTCGATCTGACAACGCGCGTCATGATCGATCCGGGCCACTGGGTTTACGTGGAAGATCCGGCGAGCGATATCGTGGGCCAGTATCTGCGTTCCGCCGGCGCGCAGATTCTTCCCATCCCGAGCGACAACAGCGGCGCCGACATCAACCGCGTATCCGGTCCGCCGCCGCGCCTGATCTTCGCGTCGCCGTCCGTAAGTTTTCCTCTGGGCTGCCAGATGTCGGACGCACGGCGTGAAGCGATGCTCGCCGCGGCGCGCAACTGGAATGCCGTCGTGTTCGAATGCGATGCGCTGTGGGAGCTGTCCTACACGGGCGGCCGCGTACGGGCGATGCAGGGACGGGATCGCGATGCACCGGTCATCTATTTCGGCAGTCTCAACCAGACGCTCGGTCCGCACATCCGCGTGGGCTATCTCGTCGTGCCGCCCAACCTGGTCGAACCCTTCACTGAAATGGCGCAGCGTTTTTCCTACGGGCCGGACTCGTTTGTCCTGGCCGCGCTCGCCGCGTTCGTGGAGGACACGGACTATGCCGTGCACACCAAGTCGATCCGCTCGATCTACGCGGAGCGCCTCGGCGTGCTTGTCGGCAGCCTGCGCACGCATCTCAGGAACGTCACGATCCTGGAGCCGTGCGGCGGCCTGCACGTGACGGCGGTCTTCAACGACGCCGTCAACGAGAAGGCCGTTTGCCGCGCCGCCGCGGAGCGCGGCCTTGCGGTGACGGAGCTGTCGCGGTTCTACAGCGATCGCTCCCGTGCGCAGCGGGGAATCGTGCTCGGCTTCGGCAATCTGCCGGAGCGCATCATCGAGACGATGGTTTGCCGTTTGGCGGAGGTCATCGACGAGGTTCGCGAAGGCGGTCGCATCACGGCCCCTGCGGCGTAACATCCATGACAGATGGCGGTGGTCTGCGGCTGCTCGGATGCTCGATCCGCGTGCCCGATCTCGAGCTGGCGCATTCGTTCTATTGCGGCAAGCTCGGGTTTCAGCCTGTCGCGGTGAACGACGGCATTATCGAACTGGGCGGCGCTCTGCCGATTTTCCTGGAACGCGTTCCGCCAGGTCCCGTGCCGGCGACGGACCAGGCGCGGACGTTGCTGATGCTTCAGGTGCGCGACTTTACCGCGGCGTCGTCGTGGTTTCGCGACAACCAGATCCCGCTTGTCACCGGCGCTGCCAATCCGCTGGCGATTGGCGTGGTCGATTGCTTCCGCGATCCGTTCGGCAATATTCACTCCTTCGTCCAGCTGGATGACCCGTCGGGCCGGGAGCGGAGCGAGCCACACGTATATAATGTGGGACAGCGCATGCCGATCAGCGCGATTCCGGAAGCCCGCCGCATCTACAGCGACGTGCTCGGTTTCGGTGTGCGGACCGACCGCTACTATCCGCCGGCCCTGCCGATGATGAACCCCGACGGCACCTTTGCCTTCGTGATCTACGACAAGCCCTCGTTTCTGGACGATTTCCGCTCCAAGGCTGCCTTATACCCTGCGGAAAACGGGTGTCTGCTCGTTTTCGAAACGCGCGATATTGCCCAATATCGCAACTACCTTTTGGCCCGGGCGCCGCGCCTGCGCATGACCGGCGTGGAAGACTTTGCGCTCGGCAGGCGCATGGCGTTGATCGACAACGCCGGAATCGCATCGGAAATCTGGGAACTCGCCGCCCGGTCGCGCTGAAGGCGCAGTACCGCGGTCAAATGATCGTGACGCGCGTGTTCCGGCTTCACGAAAACCGCATCGACGTCTCACATTTTTGCCACAGATTTTGGCGCTCGCTCGTTTGGGCGTTTGGCCCGCCTCTATTTCGATGGATTAGCCCAACCCCCAATACCTAGCGTCCCTCGAAGTAACG
>DATIVW010000218.1:0-8901 GCA_035465595.1 Rhizomicrobium sp.
GTGGGCGGCCGGGGAAATGGGCATTTCCGGCGCCGAATCGGATGCCTATGCCAAGGCCGTCGTGCAGGCCGATTTCGAGGAAGCCGGCGACGAGGACGTATTCCGCAAAATCCGCAAGGACTTCGATGCCAGGAAGGTGGCGGCTTCCGACCACATCATCCGCAGGAAGATGGAAGAACTGCTCGCCGTCGCCGGCGACCAGGTGATGGCGGAGACGAAGTGATTTTCCTCCCCCGTTTACGGGGGAGGTGTCGAGCGAAGCGAGACAGAGGGGGTATTCGGCGCGCCCCCTCCACCGCTTCGCGGTCCTCCGCCCCCGTAAACGGGGGAGGAAAATTCCTCAATCACCACGAAGTTTGGCGAGAGCATCCGGAAAGCGCCGCGACAACGGCGCTTCCAGGCTTCCCAGTTCCACCGTGTAGTCCCCGGAGCCTTCGGGCTTCAGCGCGGTCATCGCCCTGGCATTCACCAGCCAGGAACGGTGCGTGCGCAGGAAGCCGCGCGGGCCAAGCTCGTTTTCCAGGGCGGACAGCGGCGAGCGCATCAGCAATTTGCGCCCGTCGCGCAGCACGAACTCGACATAATTCCCGGCAGAAGCCACGGCGAGCACTTCCTCCAGCCTGACCCGGTTCAGCTTCGCACCGTCGCGAATGTCGAACGTCAGCGTTTGTCCCGGCGTTTCGATAAGCTGCTGCTGGCGCAGCAGATGCTCGATCGCCGCGAAGCCCGCGACGAACAACGCATAGCCGAGCGCATCTTTGCGGAGTTCATAAAAGAAGTTCGGCCAGAAACTGCCGAAGCTGTAGTGGTCGCCCGCGAGCCAGTAGACGAGCTCGCGCACAAGAACAAAGCCCCAGACATGCGCCAGCGAGAACAGGAACGCGATGGGGATATGGACCAGAAGCTTCCAGCGCGGGCGCACGGACGGCGGCGCGAGCCGGTAGCCGATCCAGGGAAGCCAGAAGAAGGCCATGAGCGAAATCCAGCTCGAGCCTTCCCACACGACGGGACCTGCCAGGCCCGCCTGCGGAATCTCGCGTGTCGCGGTGATGACATTGATCGTGTTGATCGCGGCGACCAGCGTGGTGGCGGCCACGAAGGCATAGAGGAAGGTCCGCCTTAGCGTTCCGCTCGTCCCTACGGCGTCGCCGCTGATCCCAAGCCATTGCCAGAAATCACTTATCCGGCGCGCTCCGCCCCCGGCCCCTTTTGGGCGGGCGGCAAGCGACACAGATTGGGGATCAACGCCGGACATCGCCTGAATATAGGCTGGCCGGCCCGCGATGAGGGAGAGGCCAATGCGCAAGGGCGATCTGGTGAAAGCGGTTGTGGCGGCGGGGGCACTCATCCTTGCCGGGACCTGCGCCAAGGCGGACACCGGCTGGGGCTATTACGGGGGCGACGCCGGCGGGCAGCGGTTCTCTTCCGCGCGCCAGATCACGCCGGCCAATGTGACCGGGCTGAAACAGGCCTGGAGCTTTTCCACCGGCGACATGGCGACCAAGGGCGCCGCGATGCGCCGCGCCTCCTTCGAGAACACGCCGATCCTGGCGGACGGCAAGCTCTATGTCTGCTCGCCCTTCAACGAAGTGAGCGCGCTCGACCCGGGCACCGGCAGGCAGCTCTGGCGCTTTGATCCGAAACTCAACATCGACATGCGCTATCCCAACGACTTCATCTGCCGCGGGGTGGCCTATGCGGCGGTGCCGAATGCGCAAGGGCTGTGCGCGACGCGCATCTACATGAACACCGCCGACCGCCGGCTGATCGCGCTGGATGCAAAGACAGGAAGGCCTTGTCCCGCGTTCGGCCACAACGGCACGGTCGTCATCCCGCCGGGGCCGCAGATCGAAGGCAAGCATTTCGGCCGCATCCACACGACATCCGCGCCGGTGGTGACGCACGGCGTGGTGATCGTGGGCTCTTCCATCGACGACAACCAGAAAGTCGATGAGCTGCGCGGCATGGTGCACGCATTCGATGCGGTGACCGGCGCGCTGAGATGGAGCTTCGATCCGCTCGCGAATGAGCCCAAGGGGTTCCGCGGCGGCGCCGCGAATGTGTGGGCGCCGATGAGCGTGGACGAAAAGCAAGGGCTGGTGATCCTGCCCGTCTCCAGCGCGAGCACCGATTTCTGGGGCGGCTTGCGCGTGGGCAGCGGCAAATACGCGAACTCCATCGTCGCGCTGCATGTGAGCGACGGCAGCGTGGCGTGGTCGTTCCAGACGACGCACCACGACGTGTGGGATTACGACATTCCCGCGCAGCCGACGCTCGGCATGGTGACCTACAAGGGCAAGACCGTGCCGGCGGTTCTACAGCCCACGAAGCAGGGGCTTCTGTTCACCATCAATCGTGAGAACGGCCAGCCGCTCATCCCGGTTGTCGAGCGAAAGGTGCCGCAAGGCGCAGCGCCGGGCGAAAAGCTGTCACCGACGCAGCCCATTCCGCTGGCGCCCGCGCCGCTCGCGGCCAACCACATCGCGCCGGAAGATGCCTATGGCCTGACGTTCTGGGACCGCGGCAAGTGCCGCGATGCGATCGCCGCCGCGCGCCATGACGGGCTCTACACGCCGCCCAGCCTGCAGGGCACGATCCTCTATCCCTTCACCGGCGGCGGTACGAACTGGGGCGGCCTCGCCTTCGATCAGGCGCATGACATCGTCTATGTGAACACGTCGAACGCCATGCATCTGGTGAAGCTCATCGCGCAGAAGGATTTCACGGCGGCGCGCGAACGCTTCGCCGGCAAGGAAGTCTCGCCCAATGAAGGCGCACCATACGGCATGCTGCGCGAGACGATCCTCTCGCCCATCGGCATGCCCTGCAATCCGCCGCCCTGGGGCCAGCTGCACGCGATCGACATGCATACGGGCAGGATCCTGTGGTCGGTGCCGCTGGGCACGACGGAAGACATGGTGCCGTTCAGCGAATATATCCTCGGCAAATCCGGCACGCCCAATCTTGGCGGCCCGATGGCGACGGCGAGCGGGCTCGTCTTCATCGGCGCGGCGATGGACGACTATCTCCGCGCCTTCGATGCGAAAACCGGCAAGGAGCTTTGGAAGGGCCGCTTGCCCGCGGGCGGACAGGCGACACCCATGACCTATATGTGGAAGGGCAAGCAATACGTCGTCATCGCGGCGGGCGGCCATTCCAAGCTCGACACCAAACGCGGAGACCAGGTGATCGCCTACGCGCTGCCCAACTGACGATCAGGTCTCGTCCCAGTGGTGATGATGATTATGGTGATGCTCGACGAATTGCGTCTGGGTGTCGTGGAAGTTGCCATGCGCGGTGAAATCGACGTCGAAGTCCAGCGTGTCGGCCAGGAACATGTCGGTCAGCTTCATGCGCCAGGTGATGGTGTGGCCTTCGCCATCCTTGCTGACGACGGGCTTCACTTCCCGGTTGCCGACATAGAGCGGATTGATGTGATCGATGCTGCCCGGCAGCCAGACGCTGAAGGTGTAAGCGTGGTCGCCGAACATGGAGGTGAGAATCTCGCGGCCGAGATGGTCGTCCGAATCCTCATCGTGGTGGCGGCGCGCCCGGTCGATGTTGAACGAGCGGTGGAAATTCACCTGCGTGCCGGCAAGGCCCAGAAGCTTTTGGCCTTTCACATGCAGGCTGATCGTTTCATCCGAAAGCCTGAGATCGGAGAGATCGCGGAAGGCGGTGCCGCTGGTCTGCACCGTCTTGCCATCGACCACGGCAACGCGGGTGTGCAGCGGCATGTCGTCATCGATATCGATATCGGCGTGATGCCTGCTGATGCCCTCGCCGACGATGCCGTCGGCTGCGACCGAGATCGCGTAGCCGCCGGAGCCGTCGCGCCCGATGGCGACCTTCTGGCCGAGGTCGAAGCAGCCGGACAAGCCCACCGCGCACAGGATGACGGCGCCAATGGACGTGAGCCTCTTCGGCGCGAAAATCGCGAAATTCATGGCCATCTGCCCAAGGCGCGGTACTCCGCGCATCCCCACTAGGTAGAGAGGGAATTATCGAAAACAAGACCGGCAGCTGCCCTGCGGCGCCGCTAGTTTATTTTTCGACTAGCGACTTGCCGGATGTCCACGATCAGGAAGATGAGCCAGCCAATGGCGATGGCGTTGGAAATCTGCGGCCCGAATGCCGGCGAATAGGAAAGCCCGAGCCCCGTGAGGATGAGGCTCGCCGCACAGAGAACGAAAGCGAGGCTGTTCCAGATCCCGCCGCGCTGGCCGAGAATGAGCCCGCCGATGAAATTTGCGATGCCCAGCGCGATCCATTTCACGCCCGTCGCAAGATGCAGATGCAGCAGCGCGGCCGCGGGCGGCGTGTCGGGCGAGGCGGCAAGCAAGACAAGATTGTGGTTCTCCACCCAGTCACCGAGCGCAGCCAAGATCGCAACCAGAATACCGATACGCGACAGGAACGGATCGCTCGCCCGCGTGCCCAGGAAGAAGAACACGATGAACAGCGTGTAGACGGGAATGAAGATGAAATTGTCGGAGAAGTTCACCTGCGCGAAGCCGGCTTGCGCCGCCGTGCGGCACGCCGATGCGCCGTGACCGAAGATGGCCTGCAGATCGGCGGCCGAGCGCGCGAGCTCGAACGCGATGATGGGCTGGTAGCCCTTGGCGAGATCGCCGCAGGCGACCATCGGCGCCATGCCCTTCAGCGAATATGCGAGCAATCCGATGATGCAGAGCGCGAATGCGATGCTGATCGCGTGCGCGGCGCGTGATGACATGAACGCCTCCCCCGAAGCGCGCGTCAGCCGAAGACGCGTTTGAAGATCGTATCGACTTCCTTGAAATGGTAACCGAGATCGAACAGTTCTTCCAGCTTCGCGGGCGGCAGCGCTTTGGTCACGTCCTTGTCCGCCTTGAGAAGCGTGAGCAGGTCGCCTTCGCCGTTCCAGGCGCGCATGGTGTTGCGCTGCACGAGACGATAGGCGTCCTCGCGCGTGACGCCGGCCTGCGTCAGCGCCAGCAGCACGCGCTGCGAATGAACGATGCCTTGCGTCAGGTCGAGGTTCTTCTGCATCCGGTCGGTGCGGATCAGGAGCTTGTCGATGACGCCCGCCATGCGCACCAGCGCGAAGTCGAGGGTGATGGTCGCGTCCGGCGCGATGAAGCGCTCGACTGAGGAATGCGACATGTCCCGCTCGTGCCAGAGCGCGACATTCTCGAACGCCGGCAGCGCATAGGACCGCACCATGCGCGCCAGGCCAACGACGTTTTCGCTCAGGATCGGGTTGCGCTTGTGCGGCATCGCGGAGGAGCCTTTCTGCCCTTCCGCGAAATACTCCTGCGCCTCCACCACTTCGGTGCGCTGCAAGTGCCGCACTTCGGTCGCCAGCCGCTCCAGCGAGCTCGCCACCACGGCCAGCGCCGCGAAATAGGCGGCATGGCGATCGCGCGGGATCACCTGCGTCGAAATCGGTTCCAGACGCAGGCCGAGCTTGGCCGCAACATGCGCCTCGACGCGCGGATCGACATTGGCAAAAGTCCCCATGGCGCCGGAGATCATGGCCGTCGCCACTTCGGCGCGCGCCGTCTTCAGCCGCTCCCTGTTCCGAACGAACTCGGCATAGAAGCCGGCGAGCTTCAGGCCGAACGTCACCGGCTCGCCGTGGATGCCGTGGCTGCGCCCGATGGTCGGCGTGTATTTGTTTTCGAGAGCGCGCTTCTTCAGCGCTTCCAGCAGCAGATCGACATCCGCGATCAGGATGTCCGTCGCGCGCGTCAGCTGCACGGCGGTCGTCGTGTCCAGCACGTCCGAAGACGTCATGCCCTGGTGCACGAAGCGCGCGGCCGGGCCGATCAGCTCGGCCAGATGCGTGGTGAAGGCGATGGTCTCGTGCCGCGTCTCTTTTTCGATCTCGACGATGCGCGCCGGATCGATGGTGGCGGCGTTGCCCTTCTTCCAGATTTCGGCGGCGGCTTCCCTGGGGATGACACCCATTTCCGCCATCGCGTCGGCGGCATGCGCCTCGATCTCGAAATGGATGCGGTATTTGGTTTCGTCCGACCAGATCGAAACCATCTCCGGACGGGAGTAACGCGGGATCATTCAAATGTCTCCAAGGCCGCCGAGGGCCAGATATTTGATTTCGACATAATCTTCGATGCCGTATTTGGAGCCTTCGCGGCCGATGCCCGATTCCTTCACGCCGCCGAAGGGCGCCACTTCGGTGGAGATGATACCTTCGTTTATGCCGAGGATGCCGTAGTCCAGCGCTTCGGCCACGCGGAAGATGCGGCCGACATCGCGGGCGTAGAAATAGGCGGCCAGGCCGAACTCTGTGTCGTTGGAAATACGGACGGCTTCTTCATCGGTCTTGAAGCGAAAAAGCGTGGCGACCGGCCCGAAGATCTCGGTCTTGGCGATGTCCATCGCGGGCGTCACGTCCTTCACCAGGGTCGGCTCGAAGAACTGGCCCTTCACGCGCTTGCCGCCCATCGCGACTTTTGCGCCGTGCGCGGTGGCGTCTTTCAGGAGCCTCTCGACCTTCTCCACCGCGTCTTCGGTGATGAGCGGGCCCTGGGTGACGCCATCCTCGAAACCGTCGCCGACCTTCAGCTTGGCGATGCGGGCTGAAAGCTTTTCGGCGAACGCATCATAGACCTTGTCCTGCACCAGGACGCGGTTCGCGCAGACGCATGTCTGGCCCATGTTGCGGAACTTGGACGCCATCGCGCCATCGGCCGCGGCGTCGAGATCTGCGTCGTCGAAGACGATGAAGGGCGCATTGCCGCCCAGCTCCAGCGACACCTTCTTTATGGTGCCGGCGCATTGCTTCATCAGGATCTTTCCGACTTCGGTGGATCCGGTGAAGGAGAACTTGCGCACGATGGGGTTCTGCGTCAGCTCCAGGCCGATATCGGACGATTTGCTGGTCGTCACCACATTGAACACGCCCTTGGGAATGCCCGCGCGATGCGCCAGTTCTGCGAGCGCCAGTGCGGAGAGCGGGGTCTCGCCGGCGGGCTTGATCACGAAGGTGCAGCCGGCGGCCAGCGCCGGGGCGCATTTGCGCGTGATCATGGCGTTGGGGAAGTTCCACGGCGTGATGGCGGCGACGACGCCGATGGGCTGCTTCAGAACGATGAGCCTGCGGCCAGCAGCATTGGTCGGGATCACATCGCCATAGATGCGCTTGCCCTCTTCGGCGAACCATTCGATGAAGGATGCGCCGTAGGCGACTTCGCCGCGGGTTTCCGCCAGCGGCTTGCCCTGCTCGGCCGTCATGATCGCCGCGAGGTCTTCCTGGTTCGCCATGATGAGCTCGAACCATTTGCGCATCAGCCCGGCACGTTCTTTCGCCGTCTTCTTCGCCCAGGCCGGGAATGCATCCTGCGCGGCCGCGATGGCGGTGCGCGCATCGGCGCCGGTGAGATCGGCGACGTCGGCAATCTTCTGCCCGGTCGAGGGATTGGTGACGGCGAAGGTCCTGGCGCCTTTCGTCCATGCGCCGTTCACATAGGCGTCGGATTTCAGAAGCGCTGCGTCTTTCAGCTTGAGCATGACGGACCTCGCGAATGCCTTTCTGGCCAGCCCCTCGAAGGGGGTGTTCTAGAGCATGCCCCCGATGGATAGAAGCGTGGCGGAAGGCAGCATTTGGAGCCCGAAATCGCCTGAAGCGGCGCCGGAACGGACGCCGGAAACGGTGCCGGAATAGACGAAGGGGCGGCTCTTGCGAACCGCCCCTTCGGGAGCCGTCCCCCATGCCAGTAGGGAACAGGCAAACCTCAAATTTCAGTCCGCCTGTCCCGGCGGGAAAATCACTCGTCTTCGGCGGCGTCGTCCTTGTCGTCGCCATGGGCCAGAACTTCGCCGATCAGACCGACGCTGCCGCGGATGGCCGCTTCGATCTTGTCGGCGGTTTCCGGATGTTCTTTCAGGAAGGTCTTGGCAGCTTCGCGGCCCTGGCCGATGCGCTCGCCATCATAGGAGAACCACGAACCGGATTTCTCCACGATGTTCGCCTTCACGCCCAGATCCAGAAGCTCGCCGGTCTTGGAGATGCCCTGGCCGTACATGATGTCGAACTCGACCTGCTTGAAGGGCGGCGCCACCTTGTTCTTGACCACCTTCACGCGTGTCTGGTTGCCGACCACTTCGTCGCGATCCTTGATCGCGCCGATGCGGCGGATGTCCAGGCGCACGGAGGCATAGAATTTCAGCGCATTGCCGCCGGTCGTCGTTTCGGGATTGCCGAACATGATGCCGATCTTCATGCGGATCTGGTTGATGAAGAGGACGATCGTGTTGGACTTGGAGATCGAGCCGGTCAGCTTGCGCAGCGCCTGGCTCATCAGGCGGGCCTGAAGACCGGGAAGGGAATCGCCCATCTCGCCTTCGAGCTCGGCCTTCGGCGTCAGCGCCGCGACCGAATCGATGACCACGATGTCGACGCCACCGGAGCGCACCAGCGTGTCGCAGATTTCCAGCGCCTGTTCGCCCGTGTCCGGCTGGGAGATCAGCATCTCGTCGATGTCGACGCCGAGCTTGCGGGCATAGATCGGATCGAGCGCATGTTCCGCGTCCACATAGGCCGCGATGCCGCCCTTCTTCTGGATCTCCGCCACAACATGCAGAGCCAGAGTCGTCTTGCCCGAGGATTCCGGGCCGTAAACTTCGATGACGCGGCCACGGGGCAGCCCGCCGATGCCAAGCGCGATGTCCAGGCCGAGCGAGCCGGTGGAGACCGCGTCCTGGACGTCGGCCGCCGCTTCGCGGGCACCCAGCTTCATGACGCTGCCCTTGCCAAAGGCGCGGTCGATCTGGCTCAGCGCGGCTTCAAGGGCCCGCTTGCGCTCGCTGTTGTCGTCCTTGTCCTTGCCCACAACGCGCAACGCTGTCGCTTCCTTCGAGGCTGCCATGCCGGTCTCTCCTTCTTTACACGCCGCC
>DATIVW010000219.1:0-14617 GCA_035465595.1 Rhizomicrobium sp.
TGCCGATCTCGCCGGGACAGCGCGGCAGGAAATAGGAGCCCCCCACATCGGGGAAGAGTCCAATGCCCGTTTCGGGCATGGCGAACACCATGCTTTCGCCGGCAATGCGGTGGCTGCCGTTCACGGAAACGCCGACGCCGCCGCCCATATCGATCCCGTGGATCAACGCCACGTAGGGCTTTGGATAGTGCTTGACCGTCGCGTTCAGAATGTACTCGTCGCGATAGAACTCCAGCGCGTATGGCGTACCCGCCTTGCCGGATTCATACAACGCGCGGATGTCGCCGCCGGCACAGAACGCACGATCTCCGGCACCGCGAATGGCCACGCACTTGACTGCGTCGTCCTTCGCCCACGCATCGAGTTGTGCTTTCATTGCGACACACATGCCGTGGGTCAGCGCGTTCAGCGCCTTGGGCCGGTTCAGTGTGATCAGGCCCAGCGCGCCGCGGCGCTCGAACAGGACCTCAGGCTCATCTGTCATTGGCGGAACATCTCGCGCGCCACGATCACGCGCATGATCTCGTTGGTTCCTTCCAGGATCTGATGCACCCGCAAATCGCGGACGTGGCGTTCAGCGGGAAAATCCTTGAGATAGCCGTAGCCGCCATGAAGCTGGAGCGCCTCGTTCGCAATCCGCGAGCCCATGTCGCTGGCAAAGCGCTTGGCCATTGCGCACAGCATCGTCGCGCGCGGCGCTTTCTTGTCGAGTGCGTCGGCAGCATTGCGGATCATCAACCTCGAGGCCTCAAGATCCGTAGCCATGTCCGCCAGCTTGAATTGTGTAGACTGGAATTCGGCGATCGCACGCCCGAACTGTTTGCGGTCGCTTACATAAGCCTTGGCCTCGTCGAGCGCGGCGCGCGCGGTGCCGACCGAGCATGCGCCGATATTGATGCGCCCGCCATCAAGACCCATCATCGCGATGCGGAACCCCTCGCCTTCCGCACCGATGCGGTTTGCGACCGGCACGCGGCAATTGTCGAAGATGACTTGCGCCGTGGGCTGGCTGTTCCAGCCCATCTTGCGTTCCTTCTTTCCGAAGCTGAGCCCCGGCATCCCCTTTTCGACGACGAGGCAGGAAATGCCCTTCGGCCCGTCCTCACCGGTGCGAACCATGCAGACGTAGACATCGGACACGCCCGCGCCCGAAATGAACGCCTTGGAACCGTTCAGCACATAGTGATCGCCGTCTTTAGTCGCGCGCGTCTTCAATGCGGCGGCATCCGATCCCGATCCAGGCTCGGTAAGGCAATAGCTCGCGATCTTCTCCATCGTGACCAACCTGGGCAGGAATCGCTTGCGCTGCTCATCTGTGCCGAAGCGGTCGATCATCCAAGAAGCCATATTGTGGATCGAGATGAAGGCCGCCGTGGATGTGCAGCCCGCCGAGAGCTCTTCCATGATGATGGCCGCATCAAGACGGCTCAGTTCCGAGCCGCCGACATCGCCCTTCACATAAATGCCTGCAAAACCGAGCGCCGCCGCCTCGCGCATCACATCGACGGGAAAGTGCTCCGTCGCATCCCATTCGGCGGCACGCGGCGCGAGCTTTTCGGCGGCGAAACGGCGCGCGATGTCCTCGACGGCGCGCTGGTCTTCAGTCAGTTCGAAATCCATGTGTCCTCAATGTCCAAACATAACGTCATGGAGCGGCTTTTCGAGCCGCTCGATTTTGGGCGCGCAGGGCCGCAGGAAGGCGACATTCGCTTTCGCGACCCCTTCTTCCTTTTTCCAGAGGGCAAGCTGCGCGGCCGGCCGGGTCATCCTGCCCCCCAAAACGGGGCAGGATTATCGCTCTTTTCGGCGCGCGGCAAAGGCCGCGACAGGGCGTTTCTTGCAAGCGTGGCCAAGACTTGGCATGAGGTCGCCATGAGCCAGTTCCCCGCCCTTCGCATGCGGCGCCTGCGTCGTCACGACTGGACGCGAAAGCTTGTTGCCGAGAACACGCTGTCCGCATCCGATTTCATCTGGCCGATATTTGTCTCCGAGGGGGCGCGCAAGCGAACGCCCGTGGCATCCATGCCCGGCGTCGATCGGTTGAGCGTCGATCTCGTCGCGGGCGCTGCGGAAGAGGCCGCAAGCCTGGGCGTGCCGGTCATCGCGCTGTTTCCCTATACCGAGCCTTCGCTCAAGACACCCGAGGGCAAGGAAGCGCTCAACCCGAACAACCTCGTGTGCCGCGCCGTGCGCGCGATCAAGAAGGCCGTTCCCGACATGGGCGTGCTATGCGACGTCGCCCTCGATCCGTACACGGACCACGGCCATGACGGCGTGTTCGACAAATCCGGCGCCTATATCGCCAACGACGAGACCGTTGATCTTCTGGTGAAGCAGGCGCTGCTCCAGGTCGAAGCCGGCTGCGATATCATTGCCCCCTCCGACATGATGGACGGCCGCATCGGCGCCATTCGGGCTGCGCTCGAAAAGGCAGGCCACAAGGACACCCTGCTGATGGCCTACGCGGCGAAATATGCCAGCGCCTTCTACGGTCCGTTCCGCGATGCCGTCGGCTCGGCCAAGGCGCTCACCGGCGACAAGCGCACCTACCAGATGGATCCCGCGAATGGCGATGAAGCGATCCGGGAAGTCGCGCTGGATCTCGCCGAGGGCGCGGACATGGTCATGGTGAAGCCCGGCATGCCCTACCTCGATCTGGTGCGCCGCGTGAAGGACACGTTCCACGTTCCGACATTCGCCTACCAGGTGTCGGGTGAATACTCGATGATCACCGGGGCCATCGAACGCGGCTGGTTCGATCGCGACCGCGTGATCCTTGAAAGCCTCATGGCCTTCAAACGCGCCGGCGCAAACGGCGTCCTCACCTATTTCGCGCTGGACGCCGCAAGGCAGCTTCAGAAACGCTAGTCGCCGACGCTGTTGAAGAGGCTGCGCAGCAGAATCTCCGCCCGCGCCGGAAGCACCGCCGTGCCGGACCGGCGCTGGCCCAGGTCGATCACGTTGTCGAGGATCAGCATGGCAAGGCCATGCACGGCCGCCCACACCGCCAGACCGAGCGCGAGATCGTTCAACGCATGGCCTATCTCCAAGCTCAGGGCATCCGCGGCATTGACGAGCGCCGGCGACGTATCGCGGTTCGGCAATTGCGGACCGAACATCAGTTGCGTGAGTGCCGGCCGCTGCGCCGCGAACCGCATGTAGGCGCCGCCGATGCTTGTGATCCGGTCCGGGCGTGTGTTCGGCGCGGTGGCGGCCAGCGCGATGGCCGCGCGCAGTTCTTCGAAACCCTCTACGGCCAATTCCACCAGCAGCGCTTCATGGTTTGGATAGTGCCGGTATGGCGCGGCATGACTGACACCCGCCTTCCGCGCGACCGCGCGCAAGCTCAACGCGGCAAGCCCATCTTCCTCGAGGATGGCAATGGCGGAGTCCCTGAGCGCCTTTCGCAGATCGCCGTGATGATATGCGGTGGCCTTCGATGATTTCTTCCTGGGCGCTGCCTTGCGCTTTTTCTTCTTCATTTGCGTTCCGCGCGAAGCTTCTCCATCCGGGCGAACAGGCTGGATGTATCCCAGCGCTTGCCGCCCATGTTCTCCACATCCGCATAGAACTGATCGACCAGTGCCGCCACCGGCAGCGAAGCGCGATTGTTCCGTGCTTCATCCAGAACGATGCCCAGGTCCTTGCGCATCCACTCCACCGCGAATCCATGATCGAAATGACCCGCCAGCATCGTCTTGTGGCGGTTCTCCATCTGCCAGCTTTGCGCCGCGCCCTTGGAGATGACCTCGATCACCGCTTCGGCATCGAGCCCCGCCGCGCGAGCAAAGCTCAGCCCTTCCGAGAGCCCCTGCACAACGCCGGCGATGCAGATCTGGTTCACCATCTTGGTGAGCTGTCCCGCGCCGGCTTCACCCAGCCGTTTGCACTGGCGGGCATAGGCGGCGATGACCGGCTCGGCGCGCGCATAAGCCGCCGCGCTCCCGCCGCACATGATCGTCAACTGACCGTTCTTTGCACCAGCCTCCCCGCCCGACACCGGCGCGTCGACGAAATGAAGCCCCCGCTTGTGTGCTTCTTGCGCCAGCTCGCGTGCAATCCCTGCTGACGCTGTGGTGTGGTCGACAAATACCGCGTCGCGCTTCATGGTCGCGAACGCTCCATGACGACCAATGGTAACTTCGTGGACATCCGCATCGCGGCCGACGCAAGCCATAACGAGATCGCACTCGGCCGCAGCCTCCGCGGGCGTGGCGGCCGACGTGCCGCCATATTCCCTAACCCATCGTGCGGCTTTGTCGGCAGTGCGGTTGTAGACCGTGACGTCATGGCCGGCCTTGGCCAGATGACCCGCCATCGGGTAGCCCATCACGCCCAGTCCGAGAAACGCAACTTTCATTGTCCTGCTCCTGCTTCGCGGCAGGCAGGTTTACTCTGAAATTTCCAGCTTTTCACCAGCCGCGAGCGTGGGCGGCTTCTTCATGAAGAAGACCACGAACAGCGATGGAATCGAAACGAGCAGCATGAAGATGAAATCGTTCGAATAGGCGATCACCTGCGCGTTGTTCTCCACCACCCCGTTCAGCATCTGCGCAGTCATGGGAATCCTGGGGTTCCACATCATGCCCTGCATTCCCACACCGAGCGCACGGTTGAAAAGCGATGCGTTCTCCGCAAGGGCGGAATGCGCGGCCTGCGTGCCGTTGGCAAGGATCGTGGTCGTCACCGATACGCCGATTGCGCTGCCGACATTGCGCATCAGGTTGATCATGGCGCTGCCATCGGTGCGCAGGAGCGGCGACAAGGTTGCAAAGGCGACAAGGTTCATGGGCACGAACACGAAACCCATGCCGATGCCCTGCACGAAGGTCACGTCGATCAGCGACCATGCGTTGACCGAGGGCGTCCATTTGGACATTTCCCACATCGACCAGAGGATCAGCGATGCTCCAAACGCGATGATGTATCGCGCATCGAAGCGTGAAGCCATCCGGCCGGCGACCACCATCGCGATCATTGTGCCGACACCGCGCGGCGCCATCAGGATACCTGTGTCGGTCACGGAGTAACCGCCGAGATTCTGCAGATAAGGCGGTAGCAGCGCCGAACTCGCGACCATGACCAGGCCGGTGACAAACATCAGCACCAGCGCGGAAACGAAGTTCCGGTCCTTGAACAGTGCGCTGGGGATGAACGGCCTGTCCGTCGTGAACATCTGGACGAAGAAAAGATACGCGCCCAGCGCCGCGATCACGGCCTCGGCGAGAATCTCAGGGGATTCGAACCAGGCCTTGTCGGTGCCGCGGTCGAGCATGAGTTGCAGGCTCGCCAGCGCCAGGCCGAGGAAGGCAAATCCCCACCAGTCGAACTTCAATGTCGCGTCGCGATGGGTTTCGCGCAGGAAAAGCCAGATTCCGGTGACGGCGGCGATGCCGAACGGCAGGTTGATGTAGAACACCCAGCGCCAGTTGTAGACGTCCGTCAGATATCCCCCGAGCGTGGGGCCCAGGATCGGTCCCACCATCACGCCCATGCCCCAGATCGCCATGACCGAGCCGCGCTTCTCCGGCGGGTAGAGATCGAGCATGATCGATTGCGACAGGGGCGACAACGCAGCCCCGAAGGCGCCCTGCGCCAGCCGGAAGATGACCATCTGGTCCAGGTTCTGCGCGGCACCGCACATCATCGACGTGATCGTGAAACCGCTGATGCAGATAAGCGCGAGGTTCTTGCGGCCGAAGCGGGCCGCGAGCCAGCCCACCGGCGCCGTCATGATCGCGGCGGCGACGATGTAGGATGTCAGGACCCATGTGATCTGGTCGCGCGAGGCCTGAAGGCTGCCCTGCATATAGGGCAGCGCGACATTGGCGATGGTCGAGTCCAGAGCCTGCATCAGCGTGCCCGCCATCGAGCACAGCATGATGATGCGAAGTTCGAATTTCGACCCGTACGCCTCGTGCGAGGTTCCGAGCGAGCGGCCGTTCATTCTACTCTAAAAGACCTTTCCGACCCTCAGTGACCGAACAGCAGGCGCTGCCACGTGCGGCGGCCGGTATCGATGTCGACGACGGCGCTCATGCCCGAACGAAGCTCCGGGTCGCCCTTCTTGCGCTCGATGGAAATGCGCGTGGGAATGCGCTGCGTGACCTTCACCCAGTTGCCGCTGGCGTTTTCGGCGGGAAGCACCGAGAAGGCCGCGCCGCTGGCCGCGCTCACCGCATCGATATGGCCGTGCCATGTGTGGCCCGGATAGGTGTCGATCGTGATGTCTACCGGATCGCCGTTCTTCACATGCGTCAGGTCGGTTTCCTTCATGTGGGCTTCGATCCACACATTGTCGGTGCCGATGAGGCCGACGGCGCTTGTCGTCGAGAATGCGCTCATGGCCGAGATGACGAGCGTGCCGGGCTGGAGCGAATCCACCTCGGCGACAATGCCGTCAAAGGGCGCACGGACCGTTGCATGGTTGAGCTGGCGCTGCACCTCGTCCACGGCAGCCTTGGCAGCCTGGTATTGCGGCGTCTGCTGCGGCGCGATGTTCGGATTGCCATTGAGCTTGGCAAGCTGGGTCTGCGCCGTTTGTTCGGCAGCGACAAGCTGCTGCTGCGAAGTTGCGAGCGTCAACCGCGCCTGGTCATACGTCGCCGGTGCAATGGCATTGGCCTTCAGCAGCGCCGCATAGCGCGCATAGTTGCGCTGGTTAAGGTCAACCTGCGCGCGCTGCGCGTCAGCCGTGCTCAACATGCTCTGATAGTCGGCCTTGGTGGCCTCGATCGATTGAACGACCTGGCCAAGCTGCGCTTTTGCGTTGTCGAGCGCGATCTGGAAGGGATGCGGATCGAGCGTGAAGAGCACCTGCCCTTTCTTCACATGCTGGCCTTCGCGCACGTTCACGGTCTTCACCAGGCCCGATACGTCGGTCGAGACCATGAGCTTCGCGGTCTGCACATAGGAATCGTCCGTCGAAACGTAACGACCGCCCATCAGCCAGAAGCCCAGCGCACCCACCGCAACGATTGCGACGCCGCCGATCATCAGCACGCGGCGCATCAGGCCCTTGTCTTCACGCATGCGGCCGATGAAGTCCTGAACCGGCGCCAAAGATCCGCGCGCGCTCCCCGGATAACGGGCACTGGAGGTTTCGGATTGAACGGCAGCCATAACTATTACTCTCCAGCCATTTGAAGCGTCGGGAGCGATGCGCCCTCGGCAGTCAGTTTCGATTTGATGTTGATCAGGGTGTCCACAAGGAGTTCCTGAGTGTGTTTGTCGATGCCCTTTGCCATCTCAAGAGTCATCGCTTCCTTGTAACCGTTTATCTCTTCGAGATAAGGCTGCGCGGCGGGCAGCAGATGCAGACGGCGCACGCGCCGGTCTCTGGGATCGAAGCGGCGCTCCACCAGACCTCGCGCCTCCAGCCGGTCGATCAGGCGACCGACCGTGATCGGCTCCACCTCGCAGATGCTCGCCAGTTCATTCTGTGAGAGACCCGGCTGGCGCGAAAGGCGCGCAAGGATCACCCACTGGGCGCGGGTCATCCCGCGGGTGCGGGCGATCTGGTCGAAGCGGGTGCGCAGCAAGCGCGCCACGTCGTTCAGCAAGATCAGAAAATCCCGATCCAGGTTCTGATAGGCAGGTGTCGTCATGCCCGACAACATAAGCAGCGTTATTATAAGCCACAAGGGTCAACAGCCTGCTTAAGAATTCCTCTTTTTGCCCGAATTCCGCGGTTTTCTGGGCTTGGAATGCCGGCTATGCAAAAGGACGCTAGCCTCCCGGGCGGTGGCGGCTGCGGCCTTCTTCTCGATCACCCGGTAGAGCCTGACCAGCTTCTTGCCGGCCTCGGTCAGCGAGGCGCCCCCGCCCT
Source organism: Rhizomicrobium sp. (assembly GCA_035465595.1). GTDB lineage: Bacteria > Pseudomonadota > Alphaproteobacteria > Micropepsales > Micropepsaceae > Rhizomicrobium. Next base: position 7,829 of record DATIVW010000219.1, read on the forward strand.
TGCGCCCGCCGGCCGCGGCCGTAACCAGCAGGACCCCGAACGTGTCCTCGGTGGCTCTTATGAGGAGCCATGCTCGCCGGTAGCTCATTTTGAGAGCCGTCGCTGCGCCGCGAATCGAACCGGTCTGCGCGACCTGCTCCAGAAGACGTACCTTGCCCGGCCCCACAGCGTGGCCGGGCTCGAAGTCGACACGAATCGTCAGCCGAACCATCGTCTGAACTTATCGGGTTTGCCGCAAAAGGCGCGACGGCAATCGAGTACCCGATGCGGTCCGGCAACACCTGAGGCCCCGTTATAAATCCGTCACGAAACTTTCGCGTATCTGACGTTCCCCGCCATTACCACGGCCGCAGCTTTTCGAGTGTCCGGGGGCTGGAAGCCGCATCCATTGCGGCAAATTCGATCGCGTTACGCGGGGAAAAATCATGCATTTCAAGACAATCCTGTTGGGTACCGCGGCGCTCGCGCTGCTGGCCGTTCCGGCCGTCGCGCAAGACGCGCCAAAGAAGCACCACCATCACCACGCCACCGCCGCGAGCGGCTCGATCGATGCGCGCATCGACGCGCTCGAAGCGGAGATCCACGATCTGAAGCGTCAGCAGGCCGCCCAGGGCCAGGCCGCCGCTGAAGCGCCCGCGCCGTCCGACCAGCAGGTCAGCGCGGCCCAGTTCGAAGCTCTCCAGAACCAGGTCTACGAACAGCAGGCCGCCAACACGGCGCTTGTGAAGGGCAGCTGGTGGGCCAACACCAAGATCAGCGGGCGCATGTATTTCGATCTGACGAATGTCGATTCGAAATCGAGCGGCGTGAAGAACCCGCAGGAGGGCTTCCACTTCGACGTGAAGCGCTTCTATCTGGGCATCGATCACCAGTTCAACGACATCTTCTCCGCGAACCTGACGACCGACTTCACTTACGACACCTCGCAGTGCAACGGCATCACGACGACGACCGATCCGGTCACCGGTCATGTCACAAGCGTGAGCTGCACCAGCTCGGGTTCGTCTGCTTCGCAGCTCTTTGTGAAGAAGGCCTACTTGCAGGCGAAGCTCGCCGATTGGGCGATCTTCCGCGCCGGCGCCGCCGACATGCCGTGGATTCCGTTCGCGGAAGACATGTACGGCTACCGCTACGTGGAAAACACGCTGGTCGACCGCTTCAAGGAAGGCAATTCGTCTGACTGGGGCGCCTTCTTCCTGGGTTCGGTCGGCAGCGACCTGAAGCTTGAATACTCCTTCGCCGCGATCAACGGCGCGGGCTACAAGAAGCCGGCCTTCGGCCTCGGCACCAACCGCTCCAACGGCATGGACTTCGAAGGCCGTGCGGACGTCCGTTACGACGACTTCGTGCTCGCGGTTGGCGGCTACAGCGGCAAGCTCGGCAAGGAGCTGACGCCGAACACGACGACCCACACCGCGTCGCGCTTCGACGCGCTGGCTGCCTACGAAGGCGATGGCTTCCACGTCGGCGTCGAATACTATTCGCAGGACAACTGGAACTCGGTCACGTCCGGTTCGACGGACAAGGGCGACGGCTGGTCGGCATTCGGTGCGTATCAGTTCACGCCGGAATGGGCGGTGTTCGGCCGCTATGACGACGCGAAGCCGAAGAAGGTTCCCGGCACGCCGGATTACTCGAACAAGTATTATAACTTCGGCATCGAGTACACGCCGACAAAGATCGTCAACCTGTCGCTCGTCTACAAGCATGACGAAGGCAAGAACGGTGTCTTCACGGATCAGAACGGTCCGATCGGCGGCACGGGTCTGACTCCGAAAGGCAGCTACAACGAAATCGGCCTATTCGGTCAGCTTCGCTGGTAACTATTCCCCCTGAAGGTTCTATTCCTTCAAACCTCGCGCCGCCGGAGACCCCTCCGGCGGCGTTTTTTATTCACTCTCCCGCCGCCGCGAGCGCGCCGTAGCGGCCCTGGAAGAACACCAGCGGGGCTCCCGCCTCGCGTTTGGCGAAACGCAGCACACGGCCGACAAGGATTGCGTGATCGCCGCCCTGATGCACGGCCTCGCTCTCGCATTCGAAGAAGGCGAGCGCGTCAGCCAGTGCGGGCGGGCCGAGCCTGGTCTCGATCAGATCGATTCCATCGAGGCTGTGCGCGCCCTGCTTGGCCAGCCGCGAGGAAACCTCTTCGTGCACGGTGCCCAGCAGGCTGATCGTGTAGACGCTGGCTTTCGTGAAGGCGGCGAAACGGTCCGATTTGCGGTCGATGCACCAGAGCACCAATGGCGGATCCAGCGACACCGAGGTGAAGGAATTGACCGTGATGCCCCGGTGCCGGGCGTCGTCGCCCGACATGGTGACCACGGCAACCCCGGTGGGAAAACAGCCCAAAGCCTGGCGGAAAGCGCGGGTATCGAAGCTCATGGGGCGGCCTAACGGTTGTTTAAGACGGTCTGGGGCATTCTCACGGAAGGAAATTAGGCGAGGCACGCCACCGGGGGAAGAACCCCGGGGATAAAGCCATCGCCAGCGGGTTTTGGGCAGAGGGTAAAATGGCGAGCGACGGCGCCGTTATCATCAAGCGCATCAAAAAGGGTGGCCATGGCGGCCATCACGGCGGCGCATGGAAAGTGGCCTATGCCGACTTCGTGACGGCGATGATGGCCTTCTTCCTCCTCATGTGGCTCATCAATACCACCACGCCAGAACAGAAGCGCGGCATCGCGGACTACTTCTCCGCCCAGAGCATCTCGCAGACAACCAGCGGCGCCGGCGGCGTGCTCGGCGGCACGATCTCGGGCAGATCCGGCTCGCAGGCCGGCGGCTCCATCGCCATCACGCCCAAGAATTCGCCGCCGCAAACCTCCGAGAAGTCGAGCACCAGGCAAGACCAGAACCACAAGGGCGGCTCGACCGACGCCGCTGGTTCGTCACCCGCATCGCAGGTGCAGAGCGACCAGCACCTCGAGCAGGCGCTGCCGTCGTCGCGCGACGAAGACTTCGCGACTGCAGCCGAAGCGATCCACCAGGCCATGCAGGACATGCCCGACATCGCGGCGCTCTCGCGGCAGGTGATTGTGGAAAAGACTCAGGACGGCCTGCGCATCCAGCTCGTCGACCAGGACCAGCGCCCCATGTTCGAGCCGGGAACCGCCCGGCCGATGCCCTACACGCGCAAGATGCTGGATGCCGTCGCCAAGATCATCGACAGGCTGCCGAACCGCATATCGATCAGCGGCCACACCGACGGCAAGGCGTTCACGGGCGGCGACGGCACCACGAACTGGGAGCTTTCCGCAGCGCGCGCCAATGCCGCGCGTGCGATCCTGACGGCTTCGGGCGTCAACTCCGACCGAATCTACGAAGTGGCGGGCAAAGCGGGCTCCGAGCCGCTGCTGCCGGAAGACCCTTACGCATCGGCGAACCGGCGCATCTCGATCCTGCTGATGAAGGAGGCTCCCCCGGTTCCCGAGGGCGTTAAGCCTTAGCGCAAAAGTTACACCGAACACTCTGGCGCAGAACGGCAAATCATTGTCATACTTTCTCAGATGACGCCGCTTGGGTGGACGAGTTGACGGAACAACGTACGGCAAGGTTGCCGCAGTTTTTTCTGACGCCTGGCGGTCCCTGCCCCTATCTGCCTGGCCGGGTGGAACGCAAAGTCTTCGCGCGCCTGTCCGGCGGCCTTGCCCAGCCGCTCAACGAAGCACTCACCCATTCCGGTTTCCGCCGCAGCCAGATGATTGCCTATCGCCCGGCCTGCGACGGCTGCTCGGCCTGCGTCTCGGTGCGCGTGGTGGTGAAGGATTTCGAGCCCTCGCGCAGCCAGAAGCGAATCTTCAGGCGCAATTCCGATCTGATGCGCACCGAAGTTCCCGCCGAGGCGACGCGCGAGCAGTTCGCGCTGCTGCGCACCTATCTCGACGCCCGCCACGCCGGCGGCGGCATGTCGGACATGGGCCTCTTCGACTATGTCGCCATGGTCGAGGAAACGCCGGTCAATACGCATATTGTCGAATACCGCCAGCGCGGCGATGGCAGCGACCAGGGCCAGCTCATGGCCTGCGCGCTGACCGACGTGCTGCGCGACGGGCTGTCGATGGTCTATTCGTTCTTTCACCCCGGCATGGATATGCGCAGCCTGGGATCTTTCATGATCCTGGACCACATCGAGGCGGCGCGCGCGAAGGGTTTGCCCTACGTCTATCTCGGCTACTGGATCCACGGCAGCGAGAAGATGGACTACAAGTCCAAGTACCGCCCGCTCGAAGCGCTTGGCGCCGGCGGCTGGGCGACGCTGATGGACTGACCGGCTATCGCACTATCCGGATGTAGTGGGTGAACGGCGCCCGGCCGTCCACAGGAAGTATTTGATTTGCGAATCATGGGGGTACCGCCCCCTCCCCCTCAGTCGGTGGGAGAAACGGTGCGCAGCATGATCAGCTCCTCGTAGGTGCGGTCGTCGACGCGGATGGAATTGGGATAGCGGCCGATCGTGCGAAAGCCGTGCCGTTCGTAGAGCCTGATGGCGTGCGGGTTTTCCGCGTTCACCGTCAGCTTGATCTGCTCGGCGCCTGTGGCCACGGCCTGATCAATCACGGCCTCCACCAAAGCATCGCCGAGGCCCGTGCCGCGCGCATTGGGCCTGACATACATGGCGCCGAGCTCACCAGTGTGGCCGGTCTTCCTGTTCTTCGGCTTCACGAAGACGACAAGGCCGGACAGCACATCGTCGACGAACCCGCCGAACGTGTAGCCGGTGCGCATGCGGGCGGCCATGTCTTCGACCGACATTGCTTCCTCGATCTCCAGATCGGCGCCGAAACAGGCCGGATGCAGCCGAAGAGATTCCAGGCGCAGCTCGCGCAGTGCCGGGACATCCGCCGCGTCCATTCTGCGCACCGAAATCGTCATGCGGGCTCCGCACCGCCGAAGCGCGCGGTCCATTCGGCGATCTGCTCGTCGGTGATCTTGGCGAAAAGCACGTCGGCCGCCCTGATCGGCTGCCCGGCTTCGAGTTGATCGAGTTCCTTCGCCATCGGGTCGGACGGCCACGGGATCACCGCGGCATTTCCGGCCACCGGCTGGATTGTTTCGTGGATCTTGCGCGCCATCATCGGCATCACCGGCCACGCCAGATGCGCGAAAACATGCACGAGGTTGAGGCCCATGCGCACCGACACCGCCGCCTTAGCGCGATCCGTCTTGATATGCGTCCACGGCGCGGCGCGGGTGAGATACTCATTGCCGGCGACCCAGATGGCGCGCAATTCGCCCAACGCCTTGCGATATTCGATGGCCTCGAAATATTCCGTGTACTGAGCGACGCGCCTGTCGATCTCGGCGATCAGGGCCTTCTCTTCCTCGCCATATTCACCCTCGCCCGGCACCTTGCCGTCGAAGCGCGCGATGCAGAACTTGGTGATGCGGCTGGCGAAATTGCCCAGCACGTCCGCCAGGTCCTTGTTCACCACCGCCGCGAAGTGCTCGAAGGTGAAGGAGGAGTCCGAGCTCTCCGGCGCATTCGCCATCAGGTAATAGCGCCAGTAATCGGCCGGCAAGATTTCGATGGCGGAGTCCATGAACACGCCGCGATGCTCCGAGGTGGAGAACTTGCCGCCATAGTAGTTGAGCCAATTGAAGCCCTTGATGCGGTCCACCAGCTTCCAGGGCTCGCCCGAGCCCATGATGGTGACGGGAAAACCGACCGTGTGGAACGGCACGTTGTCCTTGCCCATGAATTCGTAATAGCGGACGTCCTTCGCATCGTACCACCACGACTTCCAGGCATCGCCCTTGCCGTGCGCGTCCGCCCATTCCTTCGTCGCGCCGATATACTCGATGGGCGCGTCGAACCAGACGTAGAACACCTTGCCCTTGAGCTTGCCGTCCGCGATGTCGTCCGGCACCGGGACGCCCCAGTCGACGTCGCGGGTGATGCCGCGATCCTGCAGGCCCTCTTCCAGCCATTTGTTGGCGATCGAATAAACCAGCTGCGGCCATTCGTGCTTGTGGCTGTCGATCCACGCGCGCAGCTTGGGCACGAATTCCGACTGCTTCAGGAACAGGTGCGTGGAATCGCGGATCTCGATGTCGTCGGACCCGGACACCGCGCTGCGCGGCTTGATGAGATCGACGGGGTCCAGAACGCGCGTGCAGTTCTCGCACTGGTCGCCGCGCGCTTTTTCATAGCCGCAATGCGGGCATGTGCCGATGACATAGCGGTCCGGCAGGAAACGGCCATCGGCGTTGGAATAGACCTGCTTGCTGGTGCGCACTTCCAGGAAACCGTTCTTCCAGAGCTGGCGCGCGAAATGCTGCGTCAGTTCATGGTTCTGCGGGCTGGAGGAGCGGCCGAACATGTCCCAGCCGAGATCGAACTTCTCGCACGCCGCCTTCTGGAGCAGATGCTGCTCGTCACAAAATGTGCGCACATCCTTGCCGGCTTCCAGCGCGGCGAGCTCGGTGGGCGTGCCGTGCTCGTCGGTGGCGCAGATGAAAAGAACCTGATGGCCGCGCGCCTTCTTGAAGCGGGCGAACACGTCGGCTGACAGCATCGAGCCGACCAGCGTGCCCAGATGCTTGATGCCGTTGATGTACGGCAATGCCGAAGTGATCAGAATTCGTTCCATTTGAGCCGCTTGAACAAGAGGGTGATAAACGGGAGATAATGCTTCCGCGCGAATCCGTCCACTGGGGCGGAAATGCCGCGCCGCGAGCCGAGAAAATGGACAACCCGCCGACCCGCCAGAGGCTGTTTCAGGCCAACTTCCAGAAAAACCTGATCGCGGGGCTCTTGACCATCGTCCCGCTGGTGGCGGTGTGGCTGGT
>DATIVW010000220.1:0-2194 GCA_035465595.1 Rhizomicrobium sp.
GTTGAAGGCGCGTTACTACTATCTCTATGCCGTCGATGGCGGCGCGGGTTCCTGGGACGGCGCGCGCAAATTCTGCGTCGGCATCGGTGAGGGAAAATTCCAGTCGCGCGTGCGCAGCCATTGCGCGGCGCGCGGCATGGACACAAAAGGTTTCTTCGCGGTGGATACAAGAGACGCCACCGACTACACGCAATCACTCTCGGACTGACAGATGAGACGCCAACGCAAAACAAAAATACTGGCGACATTGGGACCGGCATCTTCCGCACCGGACCAGATGAAGAAGCTGTTCGAAGCGGGCGTGGACGTGTTCCGCATCAATATGAGCCATACCAGCCATGACCTGCTCAAAACGCTGCATAGCCGCGTACGCGCATTGGAAGAAGAAGAGAAACGCCCCATCGGAATCCTCGTCGACCTGCAGGGGCCGAAGATCCGGCTCGGTACGTTGCCGGGCGGACAGATCACGCTGAAGGAAGGCCAGCGCATCAAGCTGATCCGCGCCGACTCCTCCAGCGACCCCGAAGTGCTCCCGATTCCGCATGGCGAAATCTTCACGGCGCTCAAGCAGAAGCACGTCCTTCTGATCGACGATGGCAAGGTGCGGTTGCGCACCTTCGCCTCCAAACCCGATGGCGCCGAAGCTTTCGTGGAAGTGGGCGGCGTGTTGAAAGACAAGAAGGGCGTGAACCTGCCCGATACGTTGCTGCCGCTCTCCGCCATGACCGATAAGGACAAGGCCGATCTGGAAGCGGCGCTCGCATTGGGCGTGGACTGGATCGCGCTGTCTTTCGTGCAACGCCCCGACGACGTCGCCGAGTTGCGCAAGCTGGTGCGTGGACGCGCGGCCATTCTGGCCAAGATCGAAAAGCCCAAGGCGATTGAATCGCTGGAAGCCATTCTGGAGTTGTCGGACGCGCTGATGGTGGCGCGCGGCGATCTGGGCGTGGAGCTGCCGCTGGAAGCGGTACCCGGGCGTCAGAAGCAGATCACGCGCGCGGCCCGGCGGGCGGGCAAGCCGGTTGTCGTCGCCACGCAGATGCTGGAATCCATGATCAATTCGCCCACGCCCACGCGCGCGGAAGTGTCCGACGTTGCAACGGCGGTGTTCGACGGCGCCGATGCGGTGATGCTGTCGGCGGAAACCGCGTCCGGCTCCTATCCGGTGGAAGCGGTGAATGTGATGGACCGCACGGCGTTCGCAGTGGAGAACGATCCGCTCTATCAGCCGATCCTCGAAGCCCAGCGCGACATGCCGCTGGAGACGACGCCGGATGCGATCATGCAGGCGGTACATGACGTGACGCACACCATTCACGCCAAATGCATCGTGAGCTGGACGGGCTCGGGCTCCACCGGATTGCGCGCGGCGCGCGAGCGGCCCGAAGCGCCGATCATCGCGCTCACTCCGTCCATCGATACCGCGCGGCGGCTGTGCATCGCGTGGGGACTGCACTGCGTTCTCACCGAGGACGCGCACGATCTGGACGATGTCGTGGAGCGTGCTGCGGAGATCGCCTATCGCGAAGGCTTCGCCAAGGCGGGCGAGCGCATCGTCGTCACCGCGGGCGTGCCGCTCGGGACGCCGGGGGCGACGAACTTGTTGCGCGTGGCCTTCGTCGGCGGCAAGTGATCAGGAACTGAGATCGCAGCTCGGCACTTTCGAGCTTGGCGTGACGCGGATGTCCTTGAAGACGATATGTCCGTAGCGATCGACCGCCGGGCCGGAGATGCTTTTGTAAACCCAGGCGCGTCCGTCATTCGACGACGTGTCGTAATCCTCAATATCCAGTGTCCAGATGCCGTCGCGCGCTTCGGTGATCATGCGCAGCCTGCCATTCGCATAGGTATAGTGGCCCGTATCGGTGCTATCGAGCTCGCCCGGTACAAGGCATTTGCGGAATTCGACCGTGAAGGTGCCATCGTTGCGGAAATGGGAAATGGAGATGGTGCGATAGCCGCCATAGACCGCTTCCTCGTACCAGTCGCCGACGATGGAGGCTTCCGCGGCATACACCGCATGCGAAGCCAACAATCCCGCGATCAAAGCGAAACAGGCGGCGCGCAAACTAGATCTTCTCGCCTTCGACTTGCCGCGCGAGTTGCTGCACCTGCTTGTCGAGACCTTCATAGTAAGGATCGAGCGCGAGCGCCTTGCGGTAATATTGGAGGGCCTGCTTCTTGTCGCCATATT
>DATIVW010000221.1:0-4187 GCA_035465595.1 Rhizomicrobium sp.
GCGCACCCCTAGCCACCCCCAAAAACCCCTGCTATACGGCCCGCCTCCCGGCGTGCACCCTAGTTATAAGGTGAACGGCGGAGCCCGCGCGCGGGTGTGGCGGAACTGGTAGACGCACTGGATTTAGGTTCCAGCGACGAAAGTCGTGGGGGTTCAAGTCCCTTCGCCCGCACCACCATCGCGGTGAGTGGATGGATACAAGAAAGTAGAGACGCCAATGCAGATCACAGAGACCGTCAATCAGGAGCGCCGCCGTGAGTACAAGATCGTCATTCCGGCGAACGATCTGGACAAGCGCCTCACCGGCAAGATCGAGGAGATCAAGCCGCGCATGAACCTGAAGGGCTTCCGCCCGGGCAAGGCGCCCGCCGCGCACCTGAAGAAGACCTTCGGCAAGCAGATGATGAGCGAGATCGTCGAGCAGGCGGTTTCCGAATCCAGCCAGCAGGCCGTGAAGGACAACAACCTGAAGCCGGCCTTCCCGCCGCGCATCGACCTCGCCAGCGAGATCGAGAAGGTGATGGACGGCAAGTCCGACCTGGAGTTCACCGTGAAGGTGGACCTGATGCCGGACTTCGAGCTCGCCGACGTCTCCAAGATGAAGGTCGAGAAGCTCGTCAGCGAGGTCACGCAGGCCGAAGTCGATGAAGCGGTGATGAAGCTCGCCGAGCAGACGCGCACCTATTCCGAGCGCGACGGCGCGGCGGAGAAGGACGACCAGATCAATATCGATTTCGTCGGCTCGGTAGACGCCGAGGAATTCCCTGGCGGCAAGGCGGAGGGCTTCAACCTCGTGCTCGGCTCCGGCCAGTTCATTCCGGGTTTCGAGGACCAGCTCCTCGGCGCCAAGGCCGGCGACAAGCGCGACGTGAAGGTGAAATTCCCGGCCGACTATCCGGAAGCCAAGCTGGCGGATAAGGACGCGGTGTTCGCCGTCACCGTGCACAAGGTCAACAAGCCCGATCCGATCCAGGTGAACGACGACCTGGCCAAGAAGCTGGGCCTCGACAGCCTCGCCACGCTGAACGATCGCGTGAAGGAACAGATCAAGCGCGACTTCGCGAACGCCAGCCGCCTGCACCTGAAGCGCCGCATCCTGGACGCGCTCGATGCGGAGCATACGTTCCCGCTGCCGCCCACGATGGTGGAAGGCGAGTTCGACGCCATCTGGCGCGCCGTGCAGGCGGAGCTGGAGCGCGAAGGCAAGAAGCCGGAAGACGAGGCTTCGAGCGAGGAAGAGCTCAAGAAGGAATATCACGACATCGCCGAGCGCCGCGTGCGCCTTGGCCTCGTGCTGGCCAAGCTGGGCGAGCAGAACGGCATCACCATCGCGCCGGACGAGATCAACCGTGCCATCGCGATGCGCGCCCGCCAGTTCCCCGGCCAGGAGCAGCAGGTGTTCCAGTTCTACCAGACCAACCAGCAGGCGATGGCCGAGATCCGCGCGCCGATCTTCGAAGACAAGGTTGTGGACTTCATCGCCGAGCTCGCGCAGGTGACAGAGAAGCAGGTCGACCGCGAGACGCTGTTCATGGATCCGGACGAAGCCGCCGAGAAGCTGGGCGAGAAGCCCGCGGAGAAGGCCGAAAAGTCCGAGAAGAAAGCCAAGAAGGCGAAGAAGTCGGAAGAGTAATCCGCTCTCTTATCTCGAATGCGAATGGCCCGGTGCAAACCGGGCCATTTCTTTTTTTATCGCCGCAATGCGGAGGAAAGCTACACCGTGTGCTCCGGCGCGAGGGCGCAGTTGGCGTCGCCGGTGACTTCCACCTGGATCGTGGCGTGTGGAATCTGGAAACGGAGTTTGAGCTCGTCGGCAATCCGGTGCAGGGCTTCATCGCCCGGATGACCCTCCAGCATCACCATGTGACAGGTAAGCGCCGTTTCCGTCGTGCTCATCGGCCAGACATGCAGGTCGTGGATCGCGCAGACGCCGGGGCAGTTCTCCAGGAAATCACGCACGGCGGGCAGGTCGATGCCGGCGGGAACGCCGTGCAGCGTCATCGTGAAGGAATCGCGCAGCAGCGACCATGTGCTGGCGACGATCACCGCGCTGATGCCAAGGCTCACCAGCGGATCGACCCAGTGCCAGCCGGTCATCAGGATGACGAGGCCCGCCAGCACGACGCCGAAGGAAATCGCCGCGTCGCCCGCCATGTGCAGGAAGGCGCCGCGGATGTTGAGGTCGTCATTGCGCCCGCGCATGAAGAACAGCGCGGTCACCGCGTTGATGACGATGCCGATGGCGGCCACGATCATCACTGTCTTTCCGGCCACGGGCTCCGGCTCAAAGAAGCGCTGGACGGCTTCCAGCGCGATGGCGCCCGTTGCCACCAGCAGGAATACGGCGTTGAACAGCGCCGCAAGAATGGACGTGCCGCGCAGGCCATAGGTGAATCGCTGCGACGGCGCGCGCTTCACCAGAACGCTGGCCACCCACGCCATGACAAGGCCCAGAACGTCGGAGAGATTGTGGCCGGCGTCGGCGATCAGCGCCATCGAATGGCCGATCACGCCGAAGGTCGCGCCCACGATGACAAAGGCAATGTTCAGCGTGATGCCGACGCCGAAGGCAAAGCCGAAATCGGCCGGCGCATGGCTGTGACCATGATGATGTCCATGGTGATCGTGATGATCGTCATGGATGTGCGTGTGCGCCATGTCAGCCTTCCGCGAAAACGATGATGACGGCCAGAACGCAAAGCACCGCGCCCAGGATGCCGCTTTCGTAACGCTCGATCGCCTTCAGGTTGATGCGGTGCAGCCCCGAGAGGGTGAGCGCGGTGAAGATCATCATCCCCGCCGTGGTGGCGAGGGCAAGCACGAGGCTCGAGAACAGAAAGCCCATCCAGCCCAGCCGCACCGCGGAAACATAGATCGGCAGGAAGCCTTCGCACGGCGAGAAGGTCAGCAGCGCGAGCAGGCTGACGATCGCCGCGCGGTCGGAGACCTTGTGCGTGGGGATATCTACCGTGTCCGGCTCCACGAGCAAGTCTTCGGCGTGATGATGGTGATGATGCCCATGCTCGTGCGCGTGATCGTGATCGTGATGCTGGCCGTGGTCATGATCGTGCACATGTCCGTGATCGTGCGGATGATCGTGGCGGTGCAGGAAATGCGCGTGACCGTGGCCGGTGAATTGCCGGACCAGGAAGATGACGCCCACCGCGAACAGCAATCCTCCCGCGATCCATGGAAAGATCTGTCCGGTCCAGCGGTCCAGCGTCATGCCCAGGAGCGCGACGAGGACACCGAGCAAGGTGGTGAAGCCCGTGTGTCCCAGCGCCGCCAGGCCCGTGATGGTGAGAGTCTTGCCGTGACTCCAGCCTTGTGCGCGGCCGGTCAGCGCGAAAGGCAGCCAGTGCGTGGGGATCGCCGTGTGGAAGAACGCCACCGTAAAACCCGCCGCCAGAATGGAAAGCAGAAGCGGCTGGTTCATGCGGGGCGGGAAAAACCGGGTTCCATCCCCTATCTATACAGAAATCCGCGCGGGAGCGCCGCTGCGATACCCCCAAATGCCGCATGGTCGAATTAACCGGCGAGTGACCTTATATAAGCCACGTTGACAGCGCGCTTTGCGGCGCTTCACCCTCAAACAACCGAATCGGGCTGGTTTCCATGGCTGATATGCGCGACGTCTATATGAACACCCTCGTTCCGATGGTGGTCGAACAAACCTCGCGTGGCGAGCGCGCCTACGACATCTATTCGCGCCTTTTGAAGGAACGCATCATCTTCATCACCGGGCCGGTGGAAGATTACGGCGCCAGCCTCATCACCGCGCAGCTCCTGTTTCTTGAGGCGGAGAACCCCAAGAAAGAGATTTCGAGGTATATCAACTCGCCGGGCGGCTACGTCACGGCGGGCCTCGGAATCTATGACACGATGCAGTACATCCGCCCGAAGATTCAGACGCTGTGCGTCGGCCAGGCGTCCTCGGCGGCGTCGCTGTTGCTCTGTGCCGGCAACCCGGGCGAACGCTATTGCCTCCCCAATTCCCGGGTGCTGGTTCACCAGCCCAGCGCCTCCTATTACGGCCAGGCGGCGGACATTGCCCGGCATGCCCAGGAGATCGTCAAGCTTAAGCGCCGGCTGAACGAGATCTACTCCAAGCACACCGGCCAGACGGTCGAAGCGGTTGAAAAGATGCTGGATCGGGATACCTACCTGACCGCCGAAGAGGCCAAAGC
>DATIVW010000222.1:0-1825 GCA_035465595.1 Rhizomicrobium sp.
GGTCGAGAACTGGTGGTCGATCACCGCGCCCTCGCCGATCTGCGCGCCGACGCGCACATAGCCCTTGATCAGCGGCGGCAGCGCCATCAGCGCCTCGCGCGGATTGATCTGGTCCTTGGGCATCAGGTCCATGTCGACATAGAGCTTGGGAAGCGCACGCGCCTTGATCTCTTCGCGCATCGGATGGAAGTGATGCAGGTAGGATAGCGGCATCGCGATGGACTGCGGGTCGGTGCCCGGGAACGAAGCGCAGCCGAACATGACATCGATCTTGTAGCGCGCGACATAGGCCATCACGCCGCTCCACAGAAGCTGCACGATGAGAGGCTTGGTACGGTATTCCCTGGCGACGCAGGAGCGGCCCAGCTCCAGGAGTCTCGCGCCCTTCTGCACGCTGTGCAGCAACTTGGAGATGTCGAACTCGCCGCTGGTGTAGAAGCCGCCGGCGCGCAGCGCGCCTTCGTTGCGCAACAGGCGGTAGCAGCCCATCACCACGGGCTGGCCCTCGTCGTCCACATTCGAGCGGTCGATGGCGATCAGGTGATCGCAATAAGGATCGTATTTGTCGAAATCGAGGCCCGTCGCTTCCATGGCGGGCGTCGGCACCGCGGTCAGCTCTTCGTAGAAGACGCGATAGCGCACGCGCTGCGCGGCCTCGACCTCGGCCTGCGTTTGGGCGACGCGGATTTCGTAATTGTCGGTGGCCACCAGCACAGGCCAGACCGGGCGGTGGTCGTCGATGGGGCCGGAATCGTGGACGCTGACCAAAGGATTTTCCCTGATCCGGCGCCGCCTCCCTGAGAGCCAGCAGGCCGGACTGTCACAATCCTACAAAATGGATGTGACAGCCGCAAACTTCCACCGATTCGGTGACGATTCGGTGTCGTGTCAGGCGGGAACCTTCGGGCGGTCCGGCTCGCGCCGGTAGACCAGTACCAGAAGCACCAGGGCAATGAGCCCGGTCGTCGCCGTGGCGACGAAGAAAGGGACAAAGCCCACGACCGTGTCGGGCAGGGCCGCAAGGCCCGGTAACCAAGAGTCGAAATTGCGGCGATGGACCGCGAGCCAGTCCACGAAGACGCCCGACAGTCCTCCGAGCAGTTTTCCCGGCAGCGCATAGAACGAGCTGAACAGCGCATATTGCGTCGCGGTGAAGGCGACGCTGGTCAGGCTCGACATGTAGGCGAGCAATGCGGTGCCGGCAAATCCGGACGCGATGTTCTCGATGACGATGGCGGCGGCGAACATGCCGAGATTGTGTCCGCTGGCAGCCAATGCCGCATAGGCCAGGTTGCCGAGGATGACGGCAAACAGCCCGACATACAGCGAACGCCGGATGCCGAAGCGAAAGACGAAGAAGCCGCCGACGAGCGCGCCGATGATCGTCACCCACACGCCGATCAGTCCCGACATGGTGCCGATCTCGGTCAGCGAGAAGCTCTGTCGGTACATGGGCCGCGCAACGGTGCCCATGATGAAGTCGGGCAATCTGTAGCTGCCGATCATCGCCAGGATGAGAAGCCCCGCCCAGCCATGGTGGCGGAAGAAGTCCACGAAGGGCGCGATCACCGCGCCGTAGAACCATGCGATGGAGGTGATGATGCGGTTGCGCGCATTCAGCGCCTGTGCCGCCGCCTTCACGTCGGCGCTGGCGTCGCGCTCGGGGGGGCGCGTGGCCATGAGCGCCGCAATCATGCCCAGGAAAATCAGGCATCCGAGGAATATCAGCGCCGCGCGCCAGGAGACCGCTTGCGCGATGATCGGGGCGAGCGCCGCCGTCGCGAGCGCCGTCAGCCGGTAGCCGAGCTGATAGGCACCCAGCATC
>DATIVW010000223.1:0-17853 GCA_035465595.1 Rhizomicrobium sp.
ACTAGCACTGACAATTCATGATGATAGAGGTATCCAGAGAGCCAGACAGAACATAAGGCCGGTGTCAGTCGCATGCGCATGAAGCATTTGGACACGCTTCGCGCTTTCGCGTTGTTGCTTGTCATGGTCGAACATTTTGGCGGCAGCGCGCTCAACGAACACATCCCCATCGGCGCGGGTTCAGTGGGCGTCGGATGCTTCTTCACGCTGAGCGGTTTTCTCATAAGCGGAATTTTGCTGGAAAGCTTCGACGCGCATGTAGAAAGCAAGCGTGCAGTATGGCTGGACTTCTATGTGCGCCGGCTGCTGCGCCTCATGCCGGCATTCTACGCGGTGATCCTGACGCTTGTACTGCTGGGCATCGAACCGATTGCAAGCTCATGGCCCTGGCATGTCGCGTATCTTACGAACGTATGGATCGCGCTGGGGCACCCCGACAATGTCTTCTGGAGTCTCTCGGTCGAGGAACAGTTCTATCTGTTCTGGCCCTTCGTCATCGCTTTCACGCCGCGCCGCTATCTTCTGCACGCAATCGCCGTGCTCATTGTGTTTTCGCTTCTGTTCAAGACCGGCGTCTGGCTGGCGGGGTTCAACACGCGCGATGTCAATCGCCTGTTGTTCGGCAATCTGGTGCTTCTGGGAGCCGGATGCGCGCTGGCGGTGGTGAGCTATCGGGCCGGACGCGCCAATTGGTTCGGCTGGTACGAGGGCCGAACCGCGCAGGGGTTCAAGGCGGCGGCCTTGGCCTGCATCGGCGCGGCCGTCCTGTCCTGGTGGTTCTTCCCAAAGGATGGTGGCCTGGTGCGGTATTTCACAAACGATCTTCTCTGCGGCACTTTTTATGCTTGGGTCGTTCTGCAGGCGGCTCTTGGCGTTGACGGCGTGCTCAAGCCGGTTTTCGACAACGGGGTCCTGCAATATATCGGCCGGATCAGTTATGGCCTCTATCTGGTGCACAACTGGGTGCCGGATGTTGTTCGCAAGTATCTCGGACCGATACCAAAATTCGAGGCGGCGCCGATCGTCCTGGCGCTCACTTTCGCGGTTTGCATATTGTCGTGGCACTTCTTTGAAAAGCCCATTTCCGGGCTGAAGCGCTATTTCTGGAATGCGCCGCTGGCGCGCCCGCAGGAACCTGACGGCAGCGTCACCCGTTGGGACAAAAGTTCGCAACCAGAGCGCGCCTTTTAGGCCGGTTTCCGATATGGTGCATTATTCGCGTTCGGCGCTGGGGCGCTTCGCCAAGGGGGATTCCAACCTGTTCAGATATGTAAAAATGCCGTTCCCGGCGGCAGTCCTGTGCGGCGCCTGCTTCCTGGCAGCCCCCGCACAAGCACAGAGCTCAGTCAGCCCCTATGCAATGGCGCAAGTGCCCAAGCAGAACCCGGTCAGCGAACAGGCCGAGAGCGGGGCCTTGCCCGAAGGCATGGGCGTCATGGACCGCACAAGGCCCGAATACAACGCAGCGGGCATTCCTGTCGGCAGCTTCCGGCTCTATCCGACGCTGGCCGCCGGATTTTCCGCCGACGACAACATTTTCCGCGCCACCGATGCGACAAGCGACACCTTTTGGACGCTCTCCCCGCGGCTGGATCTGCGTTCCGGCTGGCTGAACGACTCGCTGCAGCTCTACGCCCAGCTCGATCACTATGCCTATAACGACAACGACAAGGAAAGCCACACCAACTGGATCGTGGGCGGCGCGGGCAAGGTCGGCCTCGCAGAAGGTAGCTATCTCAGCGGCGACGCCTATTACTACGACACGCACGAGTCGCGCATCTCCCCCGATCTGTCGGAAGCAGCCCTGAGCCCCACACGCTACCGCCGCGCCCATGCCGACGCGACCGGGCTGGTCACATTCAACCGGCTCGCGTTGTCGACGACCTTCGATTATGACCGCTACGATTTCGACGATACAAAGCTCTTCGGCGGCGGATTCATCGACAATGGCGACCGCAATCGTGATGTCTACCAAGTCACTGGCAAGGCTTCATATGAGCTGGCGCCGAACCAGGCCATCTTCGCGCAAGTCACGTATGACAAGCGCAATTTCGACCGGATGCTGGATCGCAATGGCGAGGATCGCACATCCGACGGCTATCGCGTCGATGCGGGCGCCGCCATGATGGTGACACCGCTGGTTCAGGCCACGGCCTATGTGGGCTATCTGCAGCAGAACTACGCCGCGCCACTGAAGGACGCGAGCGGTTTTGACTTCAATGCGCAGGTAGACTGGTTCGCGACGCAGCTTCTAACCCTACACCTGACCGCATCGCGCACCATCGAGGACACGACCATCGCGGGCGCCTCCAGCGTGGACGTCCGCGCCGTCGGAGCTTCTGCGGACTATGAACTTCTGCGCAACTTCATCCTGCAGCCGCATGTCGAATATTCGGACAACAAGTTCGACGGGATTTCACGCGACGACAAGATCACCTCGGCGGGGCTCGAAGCCCGCTATCTGATGAACGAATATCTGAGCGCCTATGCCGGATACGAGTATCAGCACCGCGCGTCTGACGCAGTGGGCCGCAAGTTCTCCGACAACCTCTTCACCATCGGTGTACGCGGCCAGTATTGACGTCCAGCCTTCGGATCAGTGCGGCGCGCTGCGCGAATTCCGCGCCATGGCAACCGCCGCCGTCACGTTCGTACTCGCATAGCGCCAGCCGAGCCGTTGCGGCTCCAGCGCCATGCGATAGGCCCACTCCATCCCCATCGCCTGCACGGCTTTCGGCGCGCGCGATCGCATGCCCGAAAGAAAATCGAACAACCCGCCGCAGGTCCGAATCCAGGTGAGCGCGGGTATGAGTGCCTTGAAACGGTGGGCAAGAATTAGCTGTTCGGGATTGCCCACCCCAATCCAGAGTACGTCGGGCCTGGTCACGGAGATCTCATGGGCGACCTGCTCGATCCGATTGCGGTCGAAATAGCCGTCCCGCGCGCCTGCAATCTGGAGGAAGGGATAGAGCCTGCGAATGCGCCGGACCGCGCGCTTGTTCATCTCCTTCGTCGCGCCGAGCAAGAAAAACCGCATGCCGTGGCGCGAGGCCGTTCTCGCGGCGGCATGAAACCAGTCCGTCGTCGCAACCCGTTCCGGCAGCGGTGTATCAGTTGCCAGCCGTGAAGCGAAAACAACCGACATGCCGTCGGCCGCGACGTGGTCCGCTTTCAGAAGCGCATCGCGATAGACCGCATCCTGCGCAAACAGCGACACAACCTGCCCATTCACCGTGGTGACGATTTTGGGAGGTGCATCGCTCGCACTCTTGCGCTGCCAGTCGCCGATCATCAATTCGCACCATTGATGTGCGGTATAACGGCTGACCGGGATGCCGCCGATCCACACGCAGTCGTCAAGATGGGCCATGTCTATCTCCTCTCCGAAAATTGAGCGCGAAGGGATGTCTTGTAGGCGTCCAAGGGCAGAGCGCATTCGGGCGTTGACGGTCCGCCAACCTCCAGGTGCCGCTCGCAAAGCCACGCCTCGATGCGCAGCAATCCGGCAATACGCGAGGGCGCAAAGGGCTGCGTGGGCGCCTCGGCAAGGGCTTTCACCTCGGGCGTGTCCGAAAGCCCGCCAACATCAGACGGATTGTCGATTATGCGGCTTATGCCGTTGATAACGTCATACAGGATGCGCTTGTCCTGCGCATCGCGCTGCCCGGGACGGGACCCGGCATAGCGCAGCGCATAGGCCCGCACGTCGTCAGGCGCCGCCACCGGTTCGATGGCTATCACGGGAGGCGCGGCCGCAAGCGGGAAGTTGCCGCGATTGGTCAGCGCGCCGGCGGGCGCGTCATTATTTTTCAAATATATCTGCGCGTCCGGAACAGCCTCTTCCATGTCGTCGGGAATCTGAACGGCCGTGACCCGTGCGGATGTGTCCGATCCAGCCTGCACGACATTGCCGATCACCGTCGCACGCAGCGGCGTGGGCGCGCCGACATCGTAGAAATGAACGGCGTTACGCCCGGGATTGACGATGTGATTGTACGCCACCAATGCGGAGGAGCCACGCGCGATCACCGGATTGCGGAACATGTTGCTGACGAAAAGGTTGCCTGTGATCGCGACGCCCTGATTGTCTCTGTTGATCAGCATGCCCATCGAGTGGTGGCCCTTCGGGTGCCCGGCATTGTTGAGCGCCTCGGCGATGATGGAGTTTCGAATCGTGACATTCCGCGTCCCGCCGCCGACATCGGCATTTTCGTCCACCGACCAGCTCAGGCTGACATTCTCGACCCGGACATCGTGCACCTCGTGGCTGCCGCCGCCGATGGTTATGGAGTCCCGATTGCCGTTGATCTTTGGCGTCGATCCCGGACCGGGCCGCACCGCGATGTGCTGCAATACGAGATTGTCGGCGCGCAGGAGAAGCGTACCGCCGGTGAGCGTGATTCCGGGCGGGGGCGCCGTCTGCCCTGCTATCGTGACATCTGGAATGGAGATCTTGAGGTCCGACGCCAGGTGAATGACGCCCGCGATGTCGAAAACGATCACACGCGGCCCATTCACGTGCTTCGCCTCGCGGAAGGAGCCAGGTCCTGAATCCGCGAGCGTGGTGACATGTAAAACCTGAGCACCGGTGACTGCCCCGCCATGGGTCACCGCGCCCGCCCTTATCGGATCGGAATGGGCCGGTTGCGCCGCTGCAAGGGCGGCGAGGACCAGATACGCGCTATGCCTTGCCACGGGATTTCTCGTTCTTCAGCTCGAGCAGCCGTTCGAAGATTTTGGGATCGTTGGTGCTCGCATAGGTCGGACCGCCCTGCAGGCAATAAGGTACCGGCATGCCAAGACGGCGGACCAGGCGCGCCTGCCAGCCATAACGGAGATCGGAGATCTTCAGACTGTGCTGGAAGCGTTGCGACAGGAAATTCCGATAGCCCGTGTCGCTGAACCGCCGGAAATGCGGGTCGTCCCACTCATCCGCGCCCTTGTGGAACTGCACTGTGCCGCTCCTGCTCAGCATCACGCGGACGACATGGGAGAGGCGATACTCGTTCGGGACATGGCTGAACAGGATGCCGGATTCGCCGAGCACCGATGCGATGCGCTCCAGAACGATCGCCGGATTGATCAGATGCTCGAACACGTCGGAGCAGATGGCCACATCGACAGGGCCGAGGTCGTCCAGCGTATCCTTTTCCAGGTCGCGGCAGGCAAAGATGATGCCGCAGCTGCGGAATGCATCCGCATAGCGCTGACCGACGTCGACGGCGATGCGTCGTTCCGCATCGATGCTTGTGAGGAAATCTGGAGCCCCCGCACCCAGTTCGATCACAGAATAAGGCGCCAGATCGTCAATGAAGGACAGATAAAGCTTGCGCCAGCCGCCGACACCCTTGGCCTGGAAGCTGCGCTCCAGATATCCAGCGGCGTCATAGAGAACCGCTTCAGCCATAACTTTCTCCTGTGGGGATTGGTGTGAAACCTTCATTTGCGCGCCTGGCAGGCACCAGATCGCGGTCGTAACGCATCGCTGCCCAGAGACCGACCGCCACGATGATCAGGTGATAGAGAATGCTGAGGCCACAGAACGCCGATACCGCGCCCAGTGGGCCAACGTGGTGATGCGCGAGGAGTGGAATGACAGCGACACGCAGCGAGAACAAGGCGTCGACATAGAAGCTCAATTTCTGGACACGGAGCACGGTGGTCAGCGTCGCCATCGGCAGCGAGGTCAACCGTATCGCCGCCCACCAGGCCAGGATGACCGAATAATCCGCCGCGTCTTCCCAGCGGGCACCGAAGACGATGCGGAACAGCGGGTGTGCGATCAGAGCGAGCAGGATGACGCCGGCGATCACCGGCGCTCCCATGACGGCTGTGTAAAGCAGCGCCGATCGGGTGAGCTTCTTTCGATCCTGCACGCGCGCCGCGAACTGCCGCATCGGAACGCGTGTCAGGGAATCTCCCAGCAGCATGCCTGGCCGTTCAACCAGCCGGCCGGCGAAGAAATAAAGGCCCGCGGCGGTTGGGCCATAGGACCCCAGTATCAGTGCGGCAGGCAGCATGGTCGAGCCGCGCACCAGCAACTGTCGAGGGACCTGCAGCAGGAAGTCGCTGTAGCGCCTGCCCGCGACAAAGAGCGGCGCGATGGGCTGGCGCGCGATATCGCGCATGCGGAACCCTTGCGGCAGCCTGTGGCACAGCCATGCAACGCTGCCGGCCAGGCCGAGAACCCGCCCCAGCAACAGCCCCTCGCCGCCCATACCGATATAAGCGAGCGCTATCTGCGCAACCGCCGGAAGAACCGTTTGGGAGAATTTAGATATCGATACCGCGGTATATTGCGCCGAGCGCGAATGAGCATAGGAGAGGACATTGACCAGCGTCGTCACCGTCGTGCCTGCGAAGCAGTAATAGTAGAAATCCGCCGGCAGCAGCCGGCCCAGGAGATCCGGGAAGACGTGCTGGATCAGCGCGACGGCCCCGATGATCACGATCGGCGTGAGAAAGCTCAGATAGAAGGCAAGCCAATAGAGCGCGATCGCGATGCGGCGGCTGCGCGGCAATACCACCGCGACTTCGTAGCACAGCCCGCCTATGGCGCCACCGATCGTACTGATCGTCAGCATGAGCGAGAAGACGCCGAAGGCGGCAGGTGAAAACAGCCGCGACAGCATCGGCGCGGTCGCGATCAACGCGACCTGCGCGGCAACGCTGCCGGACGTCAGAATGCCCACATGGCGGGCTTCAGGACGCCGCGACAGCTTCAGCAATCTCTGCTTCATTCTCGCCATGTGTTGTATCTCTGAGATAGATCGCCTTCGGCTTACGCCAACCGAGAAGTCGGGCCGGAACGCCCCCATAGATGCCGCAGGACTCGAGATCTCCGCGCACGACGGCGCCGGCCGCCACCACGCAGCCGTCGCCGATAACCGCCCCGTCGAGCACGCGCACGCCCGCGCCGAGCCACACATCGCTGCCGATTCGGATGCCGCGTTTGCTGATGGGCTGGGACGCGATCGGACCACCGCCGAGCGCCGTGCCGTGATTGGCCGGAATCACGACACAGTGCGCCGCAATCCGCACATTGTCGCCCACCATCAATCCGCCATGTCCGTAGAGGATACTGTAGGGATTGACGCTGCAATTCACGCCAAGACGAATGAAGCCGCCATAGGCGAGCAGCATCGCACCGGGGTGAATGGTCGAGCGATCGCCGATGCGGATGGTTCCGCCCAGTTCACGGCTCACCTTCGCGCCATGCATGATGATTGCGCCCCGTCCGACCGCCACACCGGACAACGCGCCGTAGGCTAGCGTGTAAAGTCGGCGTGCTCGACGCCGCGCGACTCGCCAATTGGAATCCATGTTGTCGTCTCCCGACCAAGTATGACCGTCTCAAAACCATCGATCATGCGACTGAGCGTGAAGCGGCGAGACACCAGCGCGCGCGCGCGAATGCCGAGTTCTGCGGCGAACCCATCGTCGTCGCGCAGCTGGAGAAACGCCGTCCGCCAGCTTTCGAAATTGTCGAGCGGAACCAGCATCGCCGCCGCCTCGCCGTTCTCTTCGCAGAGCGTCTCGCGCTGCATGGGGATATCGCTGCAGATGATGGGCAGGCCCTCATGCATCGCTTCCAGAATGGAATTGCTTTGTCCCTCGAACAGCGAGGTCTGCACGAAACCGTCCGCCGCCCGCAGGAAATCCCGGATTCGCGCGTGCGGAAGATTTCCCAGAAAATGGATTCGATCATCGGCGCCGAGATCGCCCGCCAGGGCTTCGGTGGCAGCGCGC
The DNA here is from genome assembly GCA_035465595.1 of Rhizomicrobium sp. Classification (GTDB taxonomy): domain Bacteria; phylum Pseudomonadota; class Alphaproteobacteria; order Micropepsales; family Micropepsaceae; genus Rhizomicrobium. Next base: position 7,750 of record DATIVW010000223.1, read on the forward strand.
AGCCGTCCGTCGCCCGCGATGGCCAGACGCATGCGTGGCGTCGTTGCCATCACGCGGACCATCAGGTCGTAATTCTTCTGCGGCTCGAACCGGCCGCTGGCCACAAGCAATGGAAGATCCGCCGGTATGCCGAAGCTAGCGCGCGCATCGGATTTCTCCAGCTGCGATGGCTCCCATTCGATGCCGTTGTTGACCACCGACAGCCGTTCGCAATAGGCGTGCGGATATCCCGCGAATGAATCCTTCACCGCCTGGGACACGCAGATGATGGGGCCGTAGACGCCATGAGCACCGAGGAATTCATCCAGCACGCGCATCGCACGGCCGAACGTCGGACCTGGGGAGCGTTGCGATGCGATGCGCAGCCTGGTGCCCGCGGCCGCCGCCGCCGAAAGCCCCAATATGTTCGCCAGGGGCAGGAACCCGACAACCGCGTCGGGACGCGCGGTCCGCAGCATTTCGACGAGGCGGAAGAACAGCACCGGGATGTCGAGCGGGCTCAATCGCGTCTTGTCGAGCACGATGCGCACGCCCTGCTCGCCGCGATAGCACGGCGTTTTCTGATAGAGAAACCAGACTTCGGTGTCGTGACCGCGCAGGCGCAACTGCCGCATCAGCCGCATCAACGCTTCCTGCGCACCCGCGGCATTCATGAATGACACTATCCCAACAATCTTCTTTGGCATTTCACCCTCTTCTCAAATCCAATGTGCTTCCTTCGCGATATCGACAGGCGCGATGGCAAGTCCGGGTACGTCTTCCAGGTCCGCCGTCATTGCGCTTTCATGCAACGCGGCCAGCCCGCCGGGCAGTTTGTGCAGCGCGTAGGCGCTATCGAGGCTGTTCGCGTAGAAGTCGCTGATATCCCACGCATAGATCGCGGCACGCTCCTGCAATTCGCTGCTGCGGCTGTCATCGTGCGATATCGCCGTGCGCGCGATCTGCACGATGTCGAAGTCCAGGCAATAGGGCTGCGCTTCCATGAACGGCCTGCGCTGAAGCAATTGCCATGTGCGATCAAACAGCGCTTCGCTGGCGACGTAAGGAACGCGCCCAGCCGCGTAATTGCTCCAATGCAGATGCGCGACGCCGCCGATCGCGCCGGCGTCGGGGTCATGGCGGAACCGGTAGAGCGCGCGGAATCCGCGCTGGAGAAGATGCCAGCGGTAGGGACGCAGAAGCCCTGTCTTTCCGTCGATCAGCGCATCGCTGCGCGCCAGAACCGTTTTGGGCCGCGGCAGGCGGTTCTTCTCCGCAAGATCCGGACACAATCGCCACAACGACAAGACGATGGACGGAATTCCGCCGATCCAGTGGCCGATCCGCCAGGCATGATGCGCGAAATACCAGGGCCAGCGCGGATGCCCGGTCCGGTCATCCAGCAATTCATGCTTGCGCCATCCGCAAGCTCGCAGGATTTCCCGATGGCAAGGTGTTCCGTGCGCCTGCAGGAGATTCAGGACACCCAGAACATAAGCCGTCTGATGCACGCTCAGAGGCGCGCCTTTGCCGATTCCGATCTTGCCGGCAAGGCTGTGGCGCGAAAGCAGGCGCACGAACCTGTCATTGGCATCGCCCGCCATGAGGTCCATGCGCCCGATCAGCTTCAGCGCGTATAGCGCATCGCAGACGGACACGACGTCGACGTCGCCGTCATGCGCGCCATCTTCGACCCAGAAAGCGAGCGCCCGCGGCGCGTGCTGTTCCATGTATGTGATGACATTCTGCTGAAGCTTGCTCATGCGGCCTTCCGGGTGCTGCGGTGGGTCCGGTCGAAGAGACTGCGATAGACTGCGGCAATGCGTTGCGCATGCTGCGCGGGCGCCAGCGCCGCAACTGTGGCACGACCGTTCTGTGCGAGCCTGGTTGCGACAACGCGATCATCGAGGAGCAGCCGCGTCGCCCGCTCCCAGCCGGCCCCGTCGTAAGGATCGCAAAGCAATCCGTTCTCGCCGTGATGGATCAGCTCCTTGAGGCCGCCATCGGTAGAAACGACCACCGGCACGCCCAAGGCCTGTGCTTCAAGCACGTTGCGCGCAAGCGGCTCTTCGACCGCCGGCGCAATCAGCACGTCGCAAGAGGCCATCCACCTTTCGACCGGCCGCACGAAGCCGGGGCGGAGAAGGCGGGAGTGGAGCCCAAAGCTCTCGATCTTCTCATCCAGCTGCGCGTCATATGGCTCCGCGCGGGCGCCGCACGCCAACCCGTAGACCGGGCGGCCGTCCGACGTGTGCGTGATCGCGGCGAGGAGGTCTGCGAGGACGTGGGTCCGCTTGCGCTTGATATGGTTGCCGAACACGCCAATCAGCGCAGCATTGGCAGGAACTCCCAATTCCGTTCGAATTTCCCGGCGCGCGGCGGCGCTTTCGCATTCGGAAAGCTCAAGATCGAAGGAATTGTATTCGACGACGCCTTTTGCCTGCACCCAGGAAGGCAGCTTCTCGAAGCTGTATTGCGAGACAGCGATAACCGCGCGGGCGATGCGCAGCGAGGTCTTGACCGACCAGCTGTCGCAATAGTTCGAACGCCAATGCGCCACAAGGGCCGCGCCCCTCGCGAGGCATGGCATCGACCAGCCACGCAACATCGCGATGTCGTTGGTGTGCACGATATCGAGCCCGAGGCGGGCGATGGCCGCGCAACTGGCGGGAAGCGCGCGGATTTGTTCGATGCGAAAGCGATCCGGGCGCGCGTAACCAGGCAGAATTGTCAACGCCGGCAAGTGCGTCACCGCAAGCCCCAGCGCTTTTGCTTCGACTGCGACCCTGCCCTCTCCGCCATGCACCAAAACCTGGATGCGATGACCTGCGTCCTGGAGCGCGCGCGCGAGTATCAAGGACGACGACGTGCTGCCGCCAAAACGGTCGGCGGCGTACGGGAAGCCGATGGTGAAGGATTGGTTCATGCCTTGTCCTCACGCGCTCAGCCGGGCGGGTTCCGCTGCATTCGGCTTTCGCGCCAGTCCGGAATAGGCGCGCTGTCGGCGGACAACGATCAGCGGCACGCCAATGCTTTCGCAGAACTCCGCCCATATGCCGTTATCGCCGACATCGTCCGAGATCAGCAGGCCGCCCGGCCGCAAGGCGCGCCACAAACGCGGATAAGCCCACCGACGGCCTTCCTGCGTCTTGTCGGAATCGTAGTGGATGAGGTCATAGCCGTCCGAAAGGCGCAGGGCCTTGGGGATACCGCGCCGATCAGAGTGGCGGAGCAATGTCCAGCGCGCGCGCAACTCGTCCGGCACAGCCGCACCGACCCAGGATCTTCCGATCAGGAATGGGTAAGGCAAATCGACACTCACGAGCCGGCCATGCGTGCGCTCGGTCGCCTTGAGGAAAGCCAGTGACGACCAGCCCAGCGCAACACCGGTCTCCAGAATATCGCGGGCGCCGATTCCAACCGCCGCCGAATAGGCGAGACGCAGGTCCGACGAGCCGGCAAGACCGAGATGATGGAAAGGGATCGCCAGCCGGTCGATCCGTTGACGCCCCTGTTCGAACAGCGACGGATGCACCGCGCGAGGGTCGTGAATGAGCGTGTTCACCCCGATGGCGCGCATCGCGGTCAGCAGATCCTGCGCCCGCGCGCCGTAAAGGGCCTCGGTCTCCTCGCGGGAGAAGAAGCGCAGCCTTCTTCCGGTGATGCGCCTGCCGATACGGTCCGCATAGTAGGGCCACATGTCAGGATCGATGGCATGAGATGCCATCGCGATCATCTTGTATGGGAACGTTCGATAAAGACGGGCGCGCATTTTCTGTTTTTCCGTCAGGTGGGTTGAAGCGGCGTGGCGAATACCGGCTCCACGCGCCGTTGTGGGATTTTGATGCGTGCGGTGATGGGCAGGCGCGCGCTCACGCAGCCATGCGTGTAGAGGCAGGCCAGGACCGCGAAGATCCACGCGATGTCGGTGTGCTTGAAAGCCACCGTCACCGAGAAATTGTTCAGGAGGAACACGAAGAAGAAGATGCTGAAGGCCGCCCATGCCGGCTCCGAAGGCTCGCGCAGGACCCGCGACGCCAGCCGGAATATCGTTACCAGCACAAACACCGCGAACAGAAGGACGCCGGGAACGCCGAGATCCAGCCACACATCGAGATAACCATTGTGGCCATGCGCCGGCAGCCGCGCCCAATCCAGAACATATTCGCGCACGCCGCCCGCGCCCGCATCGGTCCAGAACGCGCGATAGCCCGCACCGAGAAACGGATGGCTGGCCTTGGCCACCGCGATCGCGCCGGTCCATAGCGAGGTGCGGCCGGAGAACGTGTCGTCGCGCCCGAGCTGGGCGATGATGAAATCGAAGGACAATGCTGTCCCGGCAAGCACGACGAAGCCAAGCGTCAGCGCGATTGCAAGCTTGACGCCGCTCGACAGACGCCTGTTCCGCAGGATGGCGATGAGAAACATGAATGCGAAACCGCCCATCATCATCAGCCAACTCGCGCGCGACTGCGACTTGATGCTGAGGAACAGGAAGATTGCGATGGTCGCCCAGCGCATGGGCCGTTCCCAGCGATAGCGCGGGCGCACGTAAACCGAGACCGTGACGGCAATGGCCGCGATGCGGCCCAGAATCGCCTTGTGTCCGTAGACTCCCTTCCACGAGCCGGTATTGATCATCGAATGTTCGATGGCCTGCTGCGGATCGGCGAGGGTATAGACAAGGCTGAGAACGCCGCCGACAAACAACGCCAGCAGAAGCCTTCGCACGAAATCCTCAGGCGAAAGGCGCTGCGCGATATAGATGCAGAAGACGCCGGTCATCAGGAGCGCGGCTGCGCGGCGGAACGTCGTTCCGGGATCGACACTCCAGGCGATCGAAATCACGGGCAGGGCGAACACCGCGACGAGCAGAGGATTGCTCTTGATGGTGTCGAGCATCTGCATCGGCCGGCGGACAAGGATCACGAGGGCGACCGCATAGATGGCCAAGGCCGAAATCAGGGAAGCGGGATTGGAATCGCCTAGAGCGTCGTCGCTGCCGGACGAACCGATCAACAGAAGCGGTTCCATGGCCTGCGTGACCAGCAACAGCGAAATGAATATGTACGCACTTTCCAACCTGCCCGGCGGTGGTGGCAAGCCCTGCACAATGGCTCCGCGCAGCTGCATGATCAGCCTTCCAGAACATCGAGATATTGGGCTGCTGCCGCCGCCACGCTGAAGCTTTGCGCACGCGTCTCGGAAATCTGCGTGTCCGGTCGCGCCGTGAGCATCGCAATCAGCGCCTGGCCCAGCGCCCGTGGATTCTCCGGCGGCACCAGCATTCCATAGCGCCCATCGCCAAGAATCTCCCGCGGGCCGCTTGGACAATCCGCAGCGATCACCGGCGCGCCGCATGCCATCGCTTCAACCAGCGCGTTGGGGAAACCCTCCCAGCGTGAAGACAGGACGAACGCACCGGCGCGGCGCATCAGCGGAAACGGATTGTCGGCAAAACCGGGCATATCGATGTCATAGGCAAGGCCAAGCCGCTCGGCCGTCGCTGTCAGAGCCGCACGCTCCGGACCTTCGCCAAGAATGACGAGGCGGCAATCCACTTCCGCCCTTGCGATGGCGAACGCTTCGAGCAAGAGGTCAAAGCCCTTCTGCCGATGCAACCGGCCCGCCGCGACGACGATTGGCGGTCCCTTGCCGTCGAACCAGGAGTGATTTGCCGGCGCCTGCGCGCGCGTTTCGACATCGGTGTCGAAGACCGGATTGTGGATGACGCGAATGTTCCTCTCGGAAAGGCGCCCGAAATCCGCCAGATCCGCCGCCACGCCTCCCGATACGGCCACGATAGCGTCCGCCGCGCGGTAAATATGCGGCACGGTGCGATAGAGCATCTTCTGCCATGCGCCAGCCGCTTCGCGCGCCTTGGAAGAGATCTGGTTGCGCTCCGACAGCACGACGCGCAACGGCAGCCGGGAAAGACGTGCCGCCGCCACCGTCGCAAGGTTCATGTGCGTCAGCGCCGAGAGCACGGCGCGCGGGCGCGTGCGCCGAAGGTGCCGGGCGAGTGCAAAGATGGATTGCGAAACACGCGGGCAGCCCAGGATCTTCAGTTCGATGCCAGCCGGTATCTCGTCGAGATAGGCGCCCTCGCCGCGCACGAGGATGAGTTCCACGTGACGGCCCGCCGCGGCCATTCCGCGTGCAAGCCGAAGAACCGCGCGCTCAGCGCCGCCGCCCCGAAGATCATGAAGCACAATGGCGATATGTCCCGCCGCTGCCGAAACCTTGCCGGCCGTCCGCAACAAGGCGGGATGCAACTCGCCGATCCGGAGGTTTTCGGTGCCGGATTCGATCGAAGCAGGTGTGGCCGACATCAGAGCCCCGTGCCATGGCCGAGCTCGCGCCGGAGCGTTTTCAGGATGATCGCAATGTCCAGCGCCAGGTTGTTCCGCCGGCAATAGGCAAGATCGAGCCGCACGCGCATGCGCGCGTGCAACGGATCGACCGTCGGGCCGCGATAACCCTGAACCTGGGCTAGCCCCGTGATGCCGGGCCGGACGCGATGGCGCCGGAAATAGAACGGCACGAGGTCCTCGTACAGCGTGCCGCCTGCGAGCATTCCCACCGCGTGCGGCCTTGGTCCCACGAGCGACATGTCGCCCCTGATGACATTCAGAAGCTGCGGCAGTTCGTCGATATTCGTGCGCCGCAGGAATGCGCCGACGGGCGTTACGCGGGGATCGTCCTCCTGCGTCTGGTTGACGCCTCTCGCATCGCCCAAATGCGCCCACATCGTGCGGAACTTGTAGATGCGGAACGGCCGGTTGTTCCAGCCATAGCGCGTCTGCGTAAACAGGACCGGGCCCTTGCTTTCCAATTTGATCGCAATCGCCGCCAGCAGAAGAAGCGGTGATAGAAGGAGGATCGCGGCGCTTGCGGCGATCACGTCGAACACCAGTTTCGGCGTGACCTGAAAACGCGAACTGCGAAAGGACCGGTGATGGTATCGGGTCTGGTACCAGGGGGTTGTAAGCATGCTCATGTGTTCACTCCAATTCCAAATCTTTCCCGATGCCCTCCCCGGCGTTTCCTCAGCTTATGTAGTAGTTGGCATAACTCGCTCGTTGTCCGTGAGACCGTGCGGCATAACCGAACGAGTCGATCAGGTTCATGTCCGTATATGTGAGCGCCATGCCGGCGACTGGCACATCTAGCGTCCGGATAAGACGCGCAGCTTCCTGCATCGCACTGCGCGGCGTCTCGTGCCAGCGCGTCAGCATCACGATCGCGTCCGCGTGACTGGCGACCATCCGCGGTTCGGCCAGCGGCAGAAGCGGCGCGGTATCGACAAGCACGATGTCGAAACGCTTGCGCAACGTATCGAACACGCGGCCGAGATCGTGACTGAAGAAGATGTCCCGCCCTGCCATGTCGCCATTGGCGATCGGCAATATCATCGCGTTGGAGAGCGGGTCGTGATAGAGGCAACTTTCCAGCGGCGCCGACCCGTCCAGCAGCTCAACCAGTCCGTTGCGGATCGGCTGGCGCACATAGGACGTCATGGCACGCTTGCGCATGTCCGCATCGATGATGACCACGCGTGCGCCTGACTCGGCGGCCTGGCGGCCTAGGGCCAGTGTCGTGGTGGTCTTGCCCTCGTTGGGAAGGGCCGACATCAGTGCCACCACTTTCGGCGGCGTTCCGGCGCGGGACAGGAACAGCGACGTTCGCAGATTGCGTATGGCTTCCGCGAAATCCGACAATGGTCGTTTGACCACGTAGGAAACAGGGTCCGCCTTGGCGATGCGCGGCACGACCGCGATCACGGGCATGCCCACGGCGGCTTCCGCTTCTTCCGGTGAACGGACGCCGCGATCCATGAACTCCTTCAGCAGGATGGCGCTCGCGCTCGCCAGCGCGGCGAACAGCATCGCCGCCGCGACGGCCAGCATCCATGACGGACGGGACGGCTTAAGAGGAATATTCGCGGGCGATATGACCTGCGCGTCGGCGTCCTGAAGATCGGCCTGCGCGTCCGTCTGCTTGAGGCGATTCAGGAAGGACTCATACACGCCGCGGACCGCGTCGGCGTCGCGCTGCAACTCCGCAAGACGGACACCGGCCGTATTGTTCAACGCGAGCGTGTTGCGGTCGCGGTTGACGCTGGCTGCGAGTGACGCCGCCCGCTGCTGCGCCGCAGCCGTCATCGCCTTTTGCTGGCTGATGATGCGTCCGACTTCCGCCGAGATGGCGCCGTTGATGGCTGCCAGCTGATTACGAACCTTGATCAACTCGGGATGCTTGGGGCCATAGCGCTTCGAAAGATCAGCATACTGCTGCAGCAGCGTCGCCTGCTGGCCCCGCAGTTCGCGAACCGTATCGGAAACCGCGGCCTGGCCCACTCCGCCGCTGCCGCCGCTCTTGTATTGCTGCAGGTCCGCCGCCAGCTTGCCTTCTTCCTCTGCCTCCTGCGCCTGCGCGGAAGCAAGTTGGGTATTGAGCGCGGTGATCTCCTGCTCGGTCAGCGGCGCGCCGACTGCGTTGAGCAGTCCATGCTTGGACTTGTAGTCCGCGACTGCCTGCTCGGCGTCGAAGACCTGCTTCCTCAGCTTCTGCACATGGCCCGCAATCAATGCGTTCGCCTGCCGCGTGGCATCGGCCTTCATGTCCTTCTGGTGCTCGATATAGCTCTGCGCCACGGCATTGGCGATGCGAACGGCCTTGGCCGAGTCCTGGGACCAGAAGCCGATGTCGATCACATAAGTCAGACCTTGCCGCGTGATGACCAGGTTTTTCTCGAACGCCTCCGTCACGCTCTCAAGTGTGCGCGCCTTGCTGTCGATATCGGTCGCCGGCTCGACGCCGAGTGCGACCAGCACATCCCGCATTCCCGTCTTCACGGCGCCAAACGCCCAGCTGAACGCGTTCTGGGGACGCAATGAGGCGTTGAATTCCGGATCATCCTCCAGATGGAGCTTGGCGATCACGCGATGCGCCAGCGCAGGCGATTGTAGAACCTGCACTTCCGAGTCCACAACGAACGTGTCGGATGGCAGGTTCGAAAGCACCGCTTGCAGGTCCACCACCTGCTCGTGACGGGTGTCGAGCATGATGGCGGCCGTGCTCTCGTACATCGGCGTGAGGAAGAACGTGACGACAAGAACAGCGACCGCCGCCGCGCTGCCGACGAACATCGCCAGGCGGCGATTGCGATGGATCGCCGCCAGGATGTCGATGAGGAATATCTTGGCGTTGTCCTCACCCTGTGGAATGAGCGCAGGATCGACATAGTGGTCCGGCATGCCGGAAGGAACGCTGGGAACCAGATTCATGGGGGATCCTTTGTGTGCGAGCTCAGAAGTAGCGTTCGCTGATGCGGATTGTGTCCCCCGGCTGGACCGCAAGCGTTGAGGTCAGGTCGTATTGCTTCTCGGATGCATCGCGGGCATGGCGGATGTAGACATCCGACATGTCGGCGCGATAGGTGAACCCCTGGGCCGTCGCCACTGCCGCCATGACAGTGAGGTTCGGCTCGTAGGAGTAGCGTCCCGGCTTGTTGACCTCGCCCAGAATGTAGAACGGGCGCAAATCGACGCTGGAAATCGTAACATTGGGATCCTGGACATAGCCGTGCGACAGCGTCGTCACGACAGACTGGCGCAATTGCGGAATGGTCTGTCCGCTCGCCGCGACCTGTCCGGCAAGCGGCAGCGTGATGTTGCCGTCCGGCGCCACGATGTAGTCGCCGCTCAGGTTGTTTTCACCGAACACCTCGATATGCACCTTGTCGCCGCTGGCCAGGCGATATTCCTGTGCAGCGTTGTCGGCCTCTTTCAGGGCATCGGCGGAACCTCCGATGGGGCCCGTGGCACAAGCCGATACGCCCAGCACCATTGAGCATAAAATCACCGCGTATAGCGGTTTCCGGGAAATCGCCATGACCAACACTCCACCAATTGTTCAAACGGCGCTCGACGGGGCGCGCGCGCAGATTCGCGATGGTTCCTTATCGGCGTGAGCGAACACCGCGAGCGTCCCGCCATTCACGCAGCAACAACTTTCCTTGCTGTGCTGCACAATGAGATGCTAGCGAACGAAGTTCACGGAATAGTGTGATAAAGATGGGACAAAGCCCGCGCGTTTTTGCGACGCTCAGCTTGCGAGCTG
>DATIVW010000224.1:0-5675 GCA_035465595.1 Rhizomicrobium sp.
AGCGCGCCAGGTGCCTCGATGATGTTGTCGATGCGGTGTGTCACCTAGGCTGCCTTCTGGACCGGCAGCTTCACGGCCAGCATCCGGTCGACCGCTTTCTTCGCACGCGCCGCGATGATGGGATCGACCAGCACTTCCGTCGTCATTGTCTGCAGCGAATGCAGGATCTTCGGCAGCGTGATGCGCTTCATGTAAGGGCAGAGATTGCAGGGGCGCACGAATTCCACGTCGGGGAATTCGACGGCGACATTGTCGCTCATCGAGCATTCCGTTACGAGAACGACCTTGCGCGGGTGGTGATTGCCGACATAGCCGATCATCGCGCTGGTCGAGCCGGAGAAATCGGCCTCGGCGACGACGTCCGGCGGGCATTCCGGGTGCGTCAGCACCACCACGCCGGGATTGGCCTCGCGGAAGTTGCGGATGTCCTGCGGCGTGAAACGCTCATGCACCTCGCAGGCGCCGTCATAGGTGATGACCTTGATCTTCGTCTGCTTGGCGACGTTCTGGGCCAGATATTTGTCCGGCACCATGATGACGGTGTCGACGCCTTTTTCGCGCGCGATGTCTTCCACCACCGCGACCGCGTTGGACGACGTGCAGCACACGTCGCTCTCCGCCTTCACGTCGGCGGAGGTGTTCACATAGGTGACGACCGGCAGGCCGGGATATTTCTGACGCAGCAGGCGCACATCGGCGCCGGTGATCGAGGCCGCGAGCGAACAGCCGGCCTTCATGTCCGGAATGAGCACCGTCTTGGATGGCGACAGGATCTTCGACGTCTCCGCCATGAAGTGGACGCCGGCCTGCACGATGACTTTGGCGTCCGTGCGCGCGGCTTCGCGCGCCAGCTGGAGCGAGTCGCCCGTGAAATCGGAGACGCAGTTGTAGATCTCCGGCGTCATGTAGTTGTGGCCGAGGATCACAGCGTTCTTCTGCTTCTTCAGCTTGTTGATCGCATCGACGTAGGGCGCAAACACCGGCCATTCGATCTCGGGAATGACGTGGGCGACCTTTCGGTAGGCGTCCTGTGTCGCGCGCGCGATTTCCGGCGTGTAGGGCAGGGGCTCTGCGCCTTTAAGGTTCTGGACCGCCGTGTTCATCGCCATCTCCTTATGCTCAATTTGAGCATATATATAGGACGAAAAGACCGGCCTTAAAGGGCCGGTTTCACATGGCGGTTATGCTACTCGTGAGCATAAATCCGTCAAGCCGGGGTACCACGTATAATCGGCTGTGATCCATCCACCTTGAAATTAACACCTTCCCCTTGGAACGCGCATCGAATCGCTCAATGTTACCAACACGTTAGCTGTGTCATAAATACTACGCACGGCGGCAAACACGCGCGTCCCCAGGCGCGCCCTCTTGGCGCGGCCCGGCCCCGCCTCTACTTCCACGCGCACGAAGCGGGGAGCGCCCGCTCATTCCAACGGAGGGTGACTTGTCACTTCGCACGAATCTTTTCGGGGCCGCCTGCGCGCTGGCTCTGGCAACCTCGGTACCGGCCATCGCCGCTGAAAATTTCGACGGCATCCTGGACGGCGGCTATTCAAACTACGACTTCAACAGCAGCGGCAGCAGCGTCAATGACTGGCACATCAATGGCGGCGGCATGTTCGGCCTCTCGCCGGACTGGGCCGCGCAGGTTGACGGCGGCTACAACCACAGCGACGGCAGCGGCGTGAGCGCCGACGCCTGGAACATCAACGGTCTAGCGTTCTGGCGCGCCAACATGGGCCGCGTCGGCGCGACGGTCGGCTACACGTCCATCGATGGCGGCGGCGTCAGCGTCGACGCCACCCACTACGGCCTGTTCGGCGACTGGTACGCGACGCGCTCGATCACCGTCGGTGTGAAGGGCGGCGCGTTCAACGGCAACCACGGCATCAAGGGCGACTACGCCGGAATCCAGATCGTCGGCTATGTGACCCCGGATTTCGCGTTGACCGGCGGCTACGACTACACCCATCTCAACCACGTCACGAACGAGAACGACTTCACCGCTCAGGCGGAGTGGATGTTTTCCCACAGCGTGCCGCTTTCCGTTTATGGCGGTTACACGCGTTCGGAGTTCAGCCACAGCGTGTCCGCCAATGTCTGGTTCGTGGGCCTGCGCTTCTACTGTGATCCGGTCGACGGCCCGCTGGTCGATCGCCAGCGCAATGGCGCCGAGATCTACGGGGCCCATTTCGGTCCGGCGGTACTCCGCTTCTGATCGGCCAGCCTTTGCTTGCAGCAGCGCCGCGTGTCCGAAGGGATGCGCGGCGTTTGCTTTTGCGCAGCGCCCAGTCATTCTGATGGCCGGAAAGGGTGGATAAATGCAGGGCATCTGGCGCAACGCAGCGATCGCCGTCGCCCTTGTTCTGGCGATCGCCTTCGGCGCTAACCGGATAACGAACAGTGGCCGCATCCATGTGCCGGATGCGCGGCCGCAGGCCGCTTCCGGCGCTGTCGTCTGGTCGCATGGTCGCGATGGTCGGGCCCGCAACGCGCAAGAGCATTGGGAAAAGCACGGCCGCGAGTTTCCCGAATTCCACAATGCCGCGGAATACGAGGCCCGCGCGCTGGCGTTCGTCACCAAACCGCCGCCGGGCACGTTGATCAAAACCGATGACCGCGGCGACACGCTGTTCTACGACCCCGCCACCAACACCTTCGCCGTGAGAGACAGCCGCGGCGAGCCTCGGACCTTCTTTCGCCCGGATAGCGGCCGCGCCTACTGGAACCGGCAATGAGCGTACTGCTGCCATGCCGCTGCTGCGGCGCGCTCACGATCCGCCGGCAGGACGCGTATGAAGTTTGCCCGGTTTGCGGCTGGGAGGACGACCCCACGCAGGCGCGCGACGAAAATGTGAGCGGCGGCGCGAACCGCACAAGCTTGGCTGAAGCCCGCGCGGCATGGCTTAATCGAAATGCACAGGGGGGAGAGTGACATGAACAAGCCGGTGACGGACCAAGACTGGGTGGAGGCGGGGCAGGCGCTGCTGCCGGACATGATCAAGCTTCGTCGCGCCATCCATGAAGATCCCGAAATCGGCCTGATGAATCCGAAGACCACCGCGAAGGCCAAGGCCGCACTCGCCGGGCTGCCGCTGGAAATCTACGAGGGCAAGTCCACGACGGGGTTCATCGCGCTGCTGCGCGGGCCATCGAACGGGCGCACGGTTCTGTTGCGCGGCGACATGGACGCGCTGCCCCTGACCGAAGACACCGGCCTTGCATTCAGCTCGCAGACCGAAGGCGCGATGCACGCCTGCGGTCACGATACCCACGTCGCCATGCTGGCCGGTGCGGCCCGGGCTTTGTGCGCGCGGCGCGACAGGCTTGCGGGTTCGGTGATGTTCATGTTCCAGCCGGGCGAGGAAGGTCATCACGGCGCGCGCTTCATGCTGGATGACGGTCTGATCGACCCGCTGCCGGATGCCGCCTTCGCCATTCACGTCACGCCCAACCTGCCCAGCGGCGTGATCGCCGGGCGGGTAGGGCCGCTCCTTGCCGCTGCGGACAAGCTGATCGTGACCATCAAGGGCAGGGGCGGCCACGCCTCCATGCCGCACGAGGCCGTCGATCCCATTCCGGTCGCTTGCGAGATCGTGACGGCACTGCAAAGCATGATGACGCGGCGCATTCCCGCCTTCGATCCGGTTATATTGACGGTGGCGCAAATCGTTTCCGGCACGACCAACAACATCATCCCCGAAACCGCGCAGCTCGTCGGCACGATCCGCAGCTTCTCGGAAAGCTCGCGTGCGATCGCGCATGAAGGCCTCCATCGCGTGGTTGCGAATATCGCCGCCGCGCACAAATGCGAGTCCGAGGTCGAGATCGAGCAGGGATTTCCGGTCACGATCTGCGACAGTCGTGCGGTGGCGCTGGCGCAGCAGACGGCCAAATCCCTCTTCGGCGAACATGGCTGGATGACGATGCCGTCGCCGATCATGGGCGCGGAGGATTTCTCCTACGTGCTCAACAAGGTGCCCGGCACGATGGTGTTCCTGGGCGCCACGCCGGAGGGCGGCGACTTCAAATCCTGCTGCGCGCTTCATTCCAACCGCATGGTGCTGGACGAGAACGTGATGGCGCGCGGCGCGGCGATGCACGCGGCGTTCGCGGAGGCATTTCTGGCGGAGGGTTTTGGGGCCTGACCGCTAGCGGGTGCTGCGCAGCCGCGTGGTCAGGCGCACACCCGCTACCGGGCGTTCCGCGAGGACTTCGCGCCGGAAGCGGAACATTTCCGCCGGACGCCCCCGCGACTGGCTGGCGAACTTGCCCGTGCCTTCGACGAGGCCCTGTGCCTCGATCAGGCGGCGGAAATTCTGCTTGTGCAGGCGCACGCCGGATATTGCTTCCACGACGCGCTGAAGTTCGAGCAGGGTGAAGTTCGGCGGCATCAATTCGAACACCACCGGACGATATTTCATCTTGCCGCGCAGGCGCGCGATGGCCGTCGCCAGGATGCGGCGGTGATCGAACATCATGCTGATGCCCAGCGGCGTTGCCGGCAGTTGCGAGGCCTGGGCCCGTCCGTCTCGTCGCGCTTCCTCGACAAGGCCGGCCTCGTAGAGAAGCTCGTAGCGCTCCAGCACGCGGTCTTCGTCCCAGCGCACGCCGTCGAGGCCGAAACAGAGGCGCGCGCGGTCGCGGCGCTTCTCGCTGTCGGCGAATTTCACGAATGCCTTGAGCGCCGGCGCAATGGTGGCGTCGATGATCTCCGGCTTTTTCTCCCGCCAATCCTCCCACGGGAAATAGCGGTACCAGTCGCCCCACATCGCGTCGGGCGCCTTTGGCTCGCCGCTGGCGCGGGTAAGCGCGAGATAGCCGACCGACACAACCCGCGGCCCTTCGCCGGCCTTCACCATGTGCCGTCCGCGATCGCCGAAGGTGTAGAGCTGCTCGGCATAGTCGAGATCGAGATAGGTTTGCTCGCCGACCCAGGTGCGCAGTCCGCTTTCCAGCGTGCGATGGGTCTTCGGATCGAACGGGCCGAAGGGAAGGGCGTCTTCGGCGCCCTTGTGATGAACCACCAGCACGCGCGGGCGTTCATCGGCGACGGACACGATGGCCGCCGACAAACCGATACTGACGACGTGCTGTGCCGTATCTGCTTTCATAATTCATCCGAGAGCGGGAGTTCGACGACTTCACCTTCGGCCACGATGGTTCCGCGGCCGATGGCTTCGATCGCCATGCTCATGCGTCCGTTGCGGCCCAGTGCCTTGTCCGCGAACTCGACCAGCATGGGGTTCGGTGCGGCGTGTGGCGCCCTGAGGCGCAAGGCTTTTGCGATCTCGTTCTCCCGGAATGGTCCGAAGCGGTCGCAAAGAAGGATATACGCGGCTGCCATCGAGCGGCTCACGCCTGCCCAGCAATGTATGAGCATGGGGGCCTTCGCGTCCCAGCTCCGGCCGAATCGAATCAGCTGCTCGACATGCATTTCATTGGGCGGGTCTTCGGACATTTCCGGCGACGGCACATCGTTCAATCCCAGCCGCAGATGACGGCCCGGCTGAATGCCCTCAGGTGTCTCGATCATGTGTCCCGGCGAAAGCAGCGTCATCAGGTGCGACGGCTTGTGGCGCCTGATCGTCGGTTCGACCTGCGAGAGCGGCGTGACGTAGATTGCGGGCATGGACCTTGCTATCCGAGCCTGAAGTAATAGGGAAGGGTCATGC
>DATIVW010000225.1:0-12644 GCA_035465595.1 Rhizomicrobium sp.
ACTGTCGAGCCCAATGCCCAGAGCCGTCTCGCCTGCCAGATCAAGCTCCATCCGGCGCTCGAAGGGATCACGGTCACGACGCCGAAATCTCAATATTAACATCAGCTTACAGAAAGTCGTCGGATGTTGATCCAGATCAAAACTAAAAATGACACAGGCGTCATTTTCTAAAAAAATCAGGAGGAACGCCGAATGCTTGCCGCAAACAACAAAGCACCCCGCATCGTCAGCAAGGGCGACTGGAAAGTCTCGATGACGCCCGACGATCTCTATCGCAATCCAATGGAGATCGCGTGGACCTTCGACTACGCGCTCGGCAAGGGCAAGGTCGAAGACCTCTACAAGCGCGCCAAGCAGAACCAGTGGGACTCCGACGAGCTTCTGCCGTGTGATACGCAGGTGGATCCGTCCAAGCCGATGGTTTCGGATCGCGCGTCGATGTTCCACAAAATGCCGTTCTTCAACAAGCTGTCGAAGAGCCAGCGCGAAACCTTCACCGCGCACTCCACGGCACAGCTTCTCTCGCAATTCCTGCATGGCGAACAGGGCGCGCTGATGACGGCGGCCTGCGTCACCCATTCGGTGCCGGACGCAACAGCGAAGCTGTATGCCGCTTCGCAGACGATGGACGAAGCGCGCCATGTCGAGGTCTATTCGAAATATTGCGACAAGATCGCGATGGTCTATCCGATGTCGCCGTGGCTGAAGGCGCTCATTGACGCCACGCTGAAATCCGATCGCTACGAGAAAGTGATGATCGGCATGAACATGATCGTGGAAGGCCTGGCTCTCGGTGCCTTCAACAACATGTATCACTCCACCACCTGCCCGCTTCTCAAGGCGCTCACCTTCAACGTGATGCGCGACGAATCGCGGCATGTCTCCTTCGGCCATGCCTATCTGGGCCCGGTGATCGCGAAGCTGGACGAGGCCGAGCGCGAAGAACTGGCGGAATTCGCCTTCAATGCCATCAACATCATCGTCCAGGCGACGACGATGGGCGAAGCGCAGGGATTGGCGAGCCGCCTCGATCCCGGCTTCATGGAAGTGCTGGCGAATTCGGGCATCGACGCCGACGACTTCTTCAAGGGCCTCGAGGAAGCGGCCGACATGGGCATCCTGCAGGAGCTGCCGCCGGGCCAGATCCATTCGCTGAAGGACCTCATGCTGCCGGCCATTGCCCGTGTCGGCCTCATCACGCCGACCGTGCGCAAGAAATATGAAGAGGTCGGCATCCCGATTACGGAAGACCCGCGCATCCTCAATGCGATGGAAGGCGGTCATCCGGAACAGCTCGCGGCAGAATAGCATCCCCTCGCACTGCCGTGACATTGGCCTCCGGAGTTTCAAACCCCCTCTCCGGAGGCCTCTTTTTTATCCGAACAGCCGCTTCAGCACCGAGCGGTCGCGCAGGATTTCCTGCGCGGCATTGTGGCCCGGCGCACCGGTGACGCCGCCGCCCGGGTGCGTGCCCGCGCCGCACATATAGAGCCCGTCGATCGGGCTTCGGTAATCGCCATGCCCAAGCACCGGCCGCGCGGCCCAGAGCTGATCCAGCGACATGCGGCCATGCATGATGTCGCCGCCGACCAGCGCGAAATCGCGCTCCAAGTCGAGCGGCGACAGCGCCACGCGGCCCAGGATGCTCTGGCGGAAGTTCGGCGCGTATTCGGTGACCGTGTCGATGATGTGGTCGGCGACCTGCTCTTTTACCTCGTCCCAGCTTCTGCCATCCGGGAGAGACGGTGCGAAATGCTGGCAGAACATCGCGGCGACGTGCTTGCCCGGCGGCGCGAGCGTGTCGTCGAGCACCGAGGGGATGATGACTTCCACGATGGGCTTGCGCGACCAGCCGAACACCTTGGCGTCGTGATAGGCGCGCTCCATGTAGTCCAGCGACGGCGCACAGATGATCCCGCTGCCGAGGTGATCGCCCGCATCCGGCATGCCGCGGAATTTCGGCAGCTCGGACAGCGCCACGTTCATGCGGAACGTACCGGAGCCGGACACATAGTTGTCCATGCGATGCGCGAAATCCGGATCGAGTTCTTCGGGGCTGAGCAACTTCGTGTAGAGAAGCTGCGGATGCAGGTTGCCGACCACCCGGTCGGCCGCGATCGTCTCGCCGCTTTCCAGGATGACGCCGCCCGCCCTTCCCTTCTTCACGAGCACCCGCGCCACCGGCGCTTCGGTCCGGATGGTCACGCCAACGGCTTCGCAGGCGCGCTTCATGGCCTGGGTGATCGCACCCATGCCGCCGATGGCATGGCCCCATGCGCCCTTCTTGCCGTTCACTTCGCCGAAGAGGTGATGTACCAGCACATAGGCCGAACCCGGCGCAGAGGGTGATGCGAAATTGCCGACGATCGCATCGAAGCCGAACACTGCCTTGATCGGATCGCTCTCGAACCAGCGGTCGAGAAATTCGCGGGCGCTGAGCGTGAACAGATCGAACAGGACACGCTGTCCTTCGAGATCCAGCCTGGCGACGCCCCGCGCCTGTGTGGCGAGGCGCAGCAGATCCTGAACCCCGCCGCCGGCATTGGGCGGCGCCTTGAGCGCCAGATCGCGCAGCACGTCCGCTGCCTGGTCGATCGCATCGTAATAGGCCGGCAGCGCTTCGGCGTCCTTGCGCGAAAACTTCGCCACTTCCGCCTGCGTGCGCTCCAGCCCGCCGCCGACGCGCAGTCCACCGCCTTCGGGCAGCGGCAGGAAGTTGGAAATCGTGCGCTCCACGATCTTCAGGCCCTGCGCATGCAGGCCCATGTCCGCGATCACTTTCGGATTGAGAAGGCTGACGGCATAGCTCGCCATGGAATTGCGGAAGCCGGGATGGAATTCCTGCGTGATCGCCGCGCCGCCGACGATGTCGCGCCGCTCCAGCACCAGCGTCTTCATGCCCGCGCGCGCCAGATAGAATGCGCAAACCAGTCCGTTGTGGCCGGCACCGATGATGATCGCGTCGTATTTCATTCCTGCGCTCAAATTTGCGGCGGCGAACAGAGGAGAGCCGCCGGTGAATTCGAGCGCAGGAACATAAAGCCTGTGGCCCCGGGAGCAAGGCCACGGGCCTTAACCGTTAACGCCAGCGCCCGCCGATCCAGACCCAGCCGCGCGGGCCCGCAACCCAGTGACCGGGAATCCACGCCGCGCGCGGATATGGCGCAGCGATGTAGGCGCCGGGAACCCAGACATACCGCGCACCCGTCCACCGCCAGTAGCCCGCGCGCCAGACGTAACCTGGCCCCGGCGCGACCGGAACGCGTTCAAACCGCACCACCGGCGGTCCGAGGCGCACAATCACCGCCGCATGCGAAGGCGCGGCGAACAGCGAGATCGCCGCGGCTGCCGAAAAAAGGGAAATCCTGCCGTACTTCATCATTCGCTCCGTAAGCACTTCGAAGCCCCGCCGCGAATGACGTTAGTGGGTGACTTATTCGCGCGAATGTCTCGCGCGTAACCTCGCGTTACGGCGTGTAACGCCTGAGGGGGCGGGCTTGCTGCCGGACCCTGTGACGAGCAGGAATGCAGCGGCGCCCGCAAGCAGGGACGCGGCGGCGCCGATGATCGCAGCGATATGGACTGAGGCGTAGAGCGGCTGGCCCTGCGCCGCGAGAACCCCGCCCAGCAAAGCGGTGGCAAGCAGGCCGCCGGCGCGCGCCACCGCGCTGTTCAAGCCGGATGCAGAGCCCGTGTGCCGGGCATCGACGGAGGAAAGCACCGCCGTCGTGAGCGGCGCGACCGCGCCGGCCATGCCAAGCGAGATGACGAGAACGGCCGGCAGCACGCCGGTCCAATATGCGGACGACGGCGTGAGAAGAAGCAGCAACAGGAATCCGATACCCACGATCACCGGACCGATCGTGAGAGGAATGCGTGATCCGACGCGCCCGGCGATGGCGCCCATCAACGGTGAGGCCAGCGCGACGACGACGGGAAACGGCAGCAGCGCCGCGCCGGCCCCTGTCGCGGTGTAATGCGCGCCTTGAATAAGCACATAGGGCACCATCACCAGCAGGCCGCCCAGCGCGCCATAGAGGAGAAGCGTCAAGATCGTCAGCCCGATGAAACTGCGGGAGCCGAAGATGGCCAGCGGCGTCATCGCCTTGTCGCCCCGTTGCCGTTCGATCCACAGAAACGCCGCGGAGAGGATGATGCCTGCGCCAACAGCCGCGAGCGCCGCGCCCGACCAGCCGGCGCGACCGGCGCCTGCCGTCAATCCCCAGGTCAGCGCCGCGAGCGCGGTGGTGGCGAGTGCCGCGCCGGCCACGTCGAGCGGCGCGCCGCCCGATACCTCACGGGGATCACGCACATAGAGGAGCGCCATGATGACGGCAGCGATGGCCACCGGCAGGTTGATCAGGAAGATCGCGCGCCAGCTCACGCTGTCGATCAGCCAGCCGCCGATCACCGGGCCGATGGCCGCCGCGATGGCGCTGACGGCGGACCATGTGCCGATGGCACGGCCACGCGCTTCACCCGAGAACGCGCTGCCCAGTATGGCAAGGCTGTTCGGCAGCAGCAGCGCCGCGCCGCCACCCTGCACGATGCGCGCGACAAGAAGCCAGGACAGCGACGGCGCCGCCCCGCACAGCGCCGAGCCGATGGCGAACATGGCCGTTCCCGCGATGAGGATATCGCGGCGGCCGAAGCGATCGCCCAGCGTGCCGCCCAGAAGCAGCAACGCGCTCAGCGGCAGGAGATAGGCGTTGACGATCCATTGCAGGTCCGCCGCCTCACCGCCCAGATCCTTGCCGATGGCCGGCAGACCGACATTGACCACCGAGCCGTCGATGAAGGCGAGACTGGACGCCAGGATGCACGTCACCAGCACGAGCCGCGGGCGAAGGCATTGCCGGAACTTCGCGGCCTCGACTGTGCAACGATCGCTGGCCGCCCACTGCACAGGGTGCTCTCCTAGACGTAGCGGGGGATCGGACCGTTGTGCGGGGTCATGTTGTCCGAAAGGTCGAACACCACTTCATCGATATAGCACCAGCCCCAGCCTTCCGGCGGATCGTAGCCTTCGATGATGGGGTGCTTCGTCTTGTGGAAGTGTTTGGTCGCATGCCTGTTGGGAGAATTGTCGCAGCAGCCGACATGGCCGCAGGCGCGGCACAGGCGCAGATGAACCCATTTGGACCCCATCTTGAGGCATTCCTCGCAACCCAGCGCGCTGGGCGTGACCTTGCGGATGGTATCCAGGTGACTGCAGGTCTTAGGCACGGACGGCCCCTCTTGCCGGGTTGACGATCTCTTGCGGCGTCCCATTGGCGGCGAGATAGGCATGGATCGCCGCGACCACTTGCGCCCCCTCGCCTACGGAGGCGGCCACGCGTTTCACCGAGCCGGAGCGCACGTCGCCTATGGCGAAGATGCCGGGCCGGTTGGTCTGCAGCGGAAATTTGTCCACGCCCTGGAACGCATCGGCGCAGACAAACCCCTTCGCGTCGCGCTCGATATTGGATTGTCCCAGCCATGCGGTGTTCGGCGCGGCGCCGATGAAAAGGAAGAGATGACGGATTCCGCGCGTCACCTCCGCGCCGGTCTTGCGGTGTCGCCATGTCACCTTCTCCAGCATCCCGTTCGTACCTTGCAGTCCAACGACTTCGGTTTCCGTCAACACTTCGATATTGGGCTGCGCGGCGATGCGGTCGCAAAGGTAGCGGGACATGGTGGCGTCCAGACTCTTGCCGCGCACGATCATCCAGACCTTTTCCGTGCGCGATGCGAGAAAGACTGCCGCCTGCCCCGCAGAATTGCCGGCGCCCACCAGCGCGACTTCCTGGCCGCTGCACAGCTGTGCCTCGATCGGCGACGCCCAATAATGGACATGCGTGCCCTCGAACTCCGAGAGATTGGAGACATCCAGCCGCCGGTACTCCGCGCCGCTCGCCACCACCACCGCGCGCGCGCGGATGGTCTGCCCGCCCTTGAGGCTGAGCAGATATCGCCGCACGCCGGACGACATGTCTTCCCGCATGCAATCCACTTCTTCCGGTATCGCCATTTCCGCGCCGAACTTCTGCGCCTGGTTGTAGGCGCGCGCCATCAGCGCGATGCCGGAGATGCCGGTGGGAAAGCCGAGATAGTTCTCGATGCGCGCCGACGCGCCGGCCTGACCGCCGAACGCGCGGCAGTCCAGCACGATGACGGAAAGCCCCTCGGAGGTCGCATATACCGCGGCGGCGAGACCTGCGGGCCCGGAGCCCACTATCGCCACGTCGTAGACTATGGTCTCGTCGAGCGCATGGGTGAGGCCGATGCAGCGCGCAAGCTGGTTCTCGCCGGGATTGCGCAGCATCTCTCCAGCCGGACACAGCAGGAACGGCAACTCGCCAGGCTTGATGTGGAACCGCTCGATCAGCGTCTTTGCGCTGGCATCCGTGTCCGGATCGAGCCGCTGGTGCGGATGGCCGTTGCGGGCAAGGAAGTTCTCCAGCCTCAGAACGTCGCGATTGTCGGCACGGCCGACGATGATCGGCCCGCCGACATTGCGCTCCAGTATCGCGACGCGGCGCAGGATCAGCGCCCGCATCAGCTTCTCGCCGATCTCCGCTTCGGCAACGATCAGTTCGCGCAGATGCGGTGGAGAGATCTGGATCGCTTTGCCGTCGGACAGGGCCACGGCGTCGACAAGCGACGGCCGCCCCGATAGCTGAACCAGTTCGCCGAGGAAATTCCCGGCCGTGTAAGTCACGATCGGAACGTCCGGGTGGTCATGCGCGGTGACGCGAATATCGCCGGAAAGGAATACGAGCAGACCCGGCGTGGTTTCGCCCACCCTTGCGAGGTAATCGCCCTTCTTGAACCGGCGCGGTTCGCCGAAGCGGCGCAGCCGGTCCACTTCGGCCGTGGCCAGAACCGGGAAAATCTGGTCCCTGCGGCTGTCCATTATCGATGGCTTGCTGTCGGACACCACAGTCTCTCCGGATAGCGATGGCGCGACACGCTAGCCCGAAAACGGCCGGCCGTCGCGGAAATTGCTGTGGCAAGTGCTCCATGCCGAGCGTGGGGATATTCGCCCGGTCTCAGTATTCGAACTGGTAGCTGAGGCCGATGCTGCTGCCATTGTCCACCGCGGCGCTGCCCTTTGTGACAGTCGCGTTGGTCACGGTGCTGAGCGTGGCCTGCGCCTTGAGTTTGCGCGTGATGTCGTACTGCACCTGGAGCTGGGTGCCGCCGGAAAGGTTTTGCCGCGCGCCGATATAGACATTCCGCGCCACATATTTTCCGGCCTCCACCGTCGTCTGCGCGCTGTTGCCCGAGGCGCCGCCCACCGACAGCCGATCCAGCCCCAGCCCCTTGCGCAGCGAGCTCAGGGCATCGAAGCCCGAACCGATGCCGCCGAGCGAGGCCAGCGCCTGCGCGATCTCTGCAAGCTGGAACGGCGACAGTTGTTTGACGCTCTGCTGGAAAAGAAGACGCGCCAGCACTTCGTCCTGCGGCAGTTGCGGCGAACTGGACAATGCGATCTTCGGCGCAGACGCATAGCCGCCCACCGACAAGGTGGCGGTGACGCCGCCGGATGTCGTCTGCGCCACGAAATCCAGAGTCGGGTCGAGGCGATTGCGCACGCCGCTGCCGTCGAAACTGATCTTGCCCGTGGTGAAGGTCAGCGTCTGTCCGGCCAGGCTCAGCGAGCCGCGCCGCATGTCGAAACCGCCGTCGACGGCGAGCGCATTCGTGACGCCCGCCAGATGGATGCGGCCGCCCATTTCGGCGTCGATGCCATGACCGCGCACATAGAACTGGTTGGGCGCCGTCAAGGTCACGTCGAGCACGACCTTGCTGTTGCCGCCCGAACGGGGCGGAGCCACCTGCCCCCTGCGGCGCACATCCAGTACGGCGACCTGGGGCGGGAACCTGTCCGGCAAATTGATCTCGCCTTTGGTTACGCGAATCTTGGCCGTGACGTTCAGCAGCTCTTCCACCTTGCCGGAAATTTTCGCCTCGCCCGAGAGGGTGGCCGTAAGCCTGTCGCTCACGACAGGCCGCGCGTCATTCATCTTGAATGCAATGTCGACCGGAAAACCTGGTGCAGAAAGATCGATGCTGCCGGCGCCGGTGATCGTGCCGCCGCCCGCGCGCGCGGTGAGCCGTGTGATGTCGATCCGGTTTCCATGCGCCGCGATGTCCGCGGTGATCTTGCTGACATGCGCGCCGCGCGCGAAGTCCTGCAATTCGCCATTTGCAAGCGTGCCGCCGCCGTTCACGCGCGGCGCGGCGATTGTGCCGGCGATGGTTCCGTCCAGTGTGACGGCGCCGCGCACCTGCCGGCCATCCGCCATGAGAACGGGATTGAAGATCGCAAGATCGGCCGTCCCGGCAACGCGCAGATTCATCGGCGCGGTCGCGGCGAGCGGCGCCTCCCCGTTGACCGAAAGATGAGCCGAGTTCCCGGCGGCCAACGTCGCATGCAGGGTGAATGCCTTGCCGTGCAGCGTCCCATGCGCATCGAGATTGGCGGGCGCGATCGCCTTGCTGGATATTCCCCGCGCGCTGAGCCCCCGGCCTTCCAGCGTGAATGTCCCCTGCGGCGCGTCCAGCGTGCCGGAGATTTTTGCGGACGCGGAGAGGCTGCCATCCATGGGCAACTGCGGCGCGAACGGTTCCAGGGCGCGTGCCGGAATCGCCTGTGCCGCAAACGACGCGGACAGCACCGGCGTGAGGCGCCCGGAGAGTGTCACATCGCCGCCTGCCAACTTCGCGGCGAAGCGATCCACCGCGATGCCCTTTGCGAAATCGATGGTTGCGGGGGAGACAAGATGAAGCTTCTGTTCGTGCCAGTCGCCGTTCAGCTGTTGCAAGATGAGCGTCTGCCTGCCGGCGTTCAAAGAAGCCGTGAGCGCGGCGTGGGCCGGATTGCCATCCGGATCGAGAAGGCGGGTCTCGAGCGCGATGCCGAGCTTGTCGAGGGGGCCGTCCAGCCGGGCGTTTGCGGCGCCGGAAAACCCTCTCGCATCGATCTTTTGCGCGCTGGCATTCAATGCGAGCGAAGGCTTGGAAAAGACGTCATCGATCACGCCATTTGCCGTGGCGGCACCGATCTTCACATCGCCGGCACGGATGGCCGACGCCTGTGCGCGCAAGGTGGCGCGCGACCCCTTGCCCGCCGGCTTGAAATCGATGGCGGCCGAGAGGCTTCCGTCCAGCGCCGTGCCGATGAAGCCGGCAAGATCGGACAGTCGCCCGAGTTCGAGCGCAGCCTTGCCGCTCGCGGCGCCGCCATTGGCCAGCGTGACATCGGCCCGGGCGTTCAGCGACTTCCAGTCCGCGGAAAGTTTCGTGTTGCGGCTGCCATGCCCGCTCGTCAGATCGCCGGCGATGGCGATGGACGCATTGTCAAGCCGGCCGCCAACGCGCACACGCGCCGACGAGGGGCCGGGAAATCCGGTGGCCTGCAGGCTGATGCCGATGCGCTGTGGCGCGAAACCCCGGCTCGCAAGATCGCCGCCGCCCGACATCTGCAGATGCGCCGTCTCAAGGGGACCGGTGACATGCCCCGTCAGCGACACGGTCCCATTCATCGCAGGCGCCATGCGCGAAACATCCGGCAGGCCGAGCGCGACCGTGTAATCCAGCTTCCTGTCCCGGAAACTGCCCTTCACATCGCTCGTCACGCCGGCGCCACGCAGCGTGACCGTTGAACTTGCTATGTCAGAACCCACGACGTTCGCGCGAAATGTCAGCGTCGCGTCGCGTCCCAGCATCCGCGCGAGCAGCGCCGTGCCTTCGGTCTTCAACCGCGCATCGAGGGCCAGCGCCGTGACGGTCGTGTCCTGCCGCAGATGCACATCCAGCCGCGCGGAGCCGCGCAGGTCTTCCGTTCCTGCAAGGGCCGCGAAGGGCGCAAGGGACGGCACCGTGACAACGGCGGCGAGTGCCGTCGGTCCGGCGGTGTGAACGCTGCCGGTGACCGATGTCAGCGGATGGGTGACGGCGAAGGCCACTGGCCGCGTCGCCGCGTCGAGTTCGGCCCGCGCGCTCAACGTGACGGGCGCATTCGCGAAGATATCCGGTTGATCGCCGGGGATGCGAACACCCTCTGCGAGGCCTGTGAGATCGGCGATGCCGTCGCGGCCCGTCACGTCGGCGGACAAGGTGGCGAACCGCACGCCATTCGCTGTGGCATCCTGGACGCGGAGTTTAGCAGCGATCGCCGGCGCATCGAACGCGCCATGAAAGTGACCTTCCAGCGCGAGCGCCTGCCAGGAAAGATCGGCACTGGGATGCATCTCCGGCGACTGGGCCGTGAAGTCCAGATCGGCGCGACGATCCGCCAGCGCGATGATGCCGTGCCCCGAACTGCGCAGGGCACCGGCCGAGAGATCGAACGAGATCGTGTTGGCCGCCCGGTCGCCGCCGGCCTGCGCCTCAAGAGAGAGCGCGCCGAGCCCGGGCATGCCGATCAAGGCGCCAAGAATGCCCTTGCCCGTTTCGCTCACGGCAACGGCGCCATTGGCGACATCGTTCGTGACATTGCCCGCCACGCGATAACGGTCGCCGCCATCCAGTTGCCTGACAGTCACGTCGGCGGAAAGCTGGTGGCGTGAGAGATAATGGAGCGATCCGCTCAAGGTCAGGACCGCGGGATGGCCGACGACCGGCTCCGCGATTTCGATCCGCGAAATCGAAAGGCTTCCGACATCGATTCGCGGCGCGGTGCCGCCGGACGTCTCCGACACCGGCATGCGCAACAGGGCAATCTTCGACGCCGACACCCGGCGGATGGCAATGTGATCGTTCAGCGCCGCCAGCGCGGACCAGTCCAGGGACACATTGCGCGCCCGCAGCCACAGGCCCTTCGCGTCGCGAACCTCGATCGTATCGGCCCGCAATGCGTTGGGAAGATCGCCGCGCAAGCCCTCGATCGTGACGCTGCCGCCGGACAGCGGCGTTATCAGCCATGCCACCACGGACTGGCCGGGCACCGTTTCCAGCAGCGATACAAGGACAAGCGCGATGACGACGATCGCGACGAGGCCGCCGCGAATGATTTCTTCGATGACGGCCTTCCAGTCGTGCATCAGAACGCCTGACCGAGGCCGATATAGACCTCGAATTTGTCGCCGCCCGGCATGCGGTTGAGCGGCACTGCGAGGTCCAGCCGCACGGCGCCGATCGGCGTATAGTATCGCGCACCGATACCGGCGCCCACGCGCACGGCGCCCGTGAACGGCGCGCCGTCGCTCGCCTGTCCCGCATCCACGAATGCGGCGGCGCCCCAATCTTCGCCGATGCGCTGGCGGAACTCCACTGTCGCCGCATCCACGGACTTGGCGCCCACCGGATTGCCGTCTGCGAATTGCGGGCCGATGGACTGATACGCGAAGCCGCGCACCGTCGCGCTGCCGCCAGCATAGAGCCGCTGGTCCGGCGGCACATCCATGTTCGAGCCGCCGACGATGCTGCCGGCAAGGCCGCGCAATGCCAGCACCGAGCGGCCATCCCCGCTCACATCGAAATAGCTGGAGGCCGAACCCTGCAGCACCAGGAAGAGAAGGCCGCTGTCGCCGAAGGATTTCGTCGGCGTGACGGCCAGCGACGCGCGGAAACCGCTGACGGGATCACGCAGCGCATCGGTGATGCCCGTGCTGTCGAAAGCCACGGTGAGCGGGGCCGCCAGAAGCTGATAGGTGTGCTGGACGCCCTGCTGCGTGACGTTATCCTGCATCACCGAGAAGCCGGCGCTGGCCGTCCACATCGGCGAGATCTTGCGGCGCAGATAGCCTGAGAGCGTTTCCGCTTTCTGGTCGTAGGCATCGAGCTGCTGCTTGACGCCCGCCAGGTCGAATTCCAGCGTCTGGTCCGGCCGCAGGAACAGCGGCTTGATGAACTGCGCGGCGAGATTGTAGCCCACGCCGTTGGAGGCGCTGCCCAGTCCCGTTCCGGCCGCTGTGAGATTGAGCTGCTCGGCATTGCCGAACAGGTTGCGATGCGACCAGGTGGCCGACAGGCTGATGCCGAGATCGGTCGAATAGTTCGCCGAGAGCGCCACGGCATGCTGCTTGCGCTCCTGTACGTCAAAGGTGAGTGCGATGCGGCCGTCGGCGGAAAGATGATCGGCGGCGCGCACGCTTACGCCCGAGAACACACCCAGCGCCACAAGCGCCTGGCGTGCTTCCTCGATCGTGCTGGGCTTGTAGCGATCGCCGGAATGGATGGTGAGTGCGCGACGTGCGAATTCCTCATGCACGTCCACGAGGCCCTTGAACGCAATGTCGCCGATCTGGGCCTGCGGGCCCGTGTCCACTGCAAATGTCAGGTCGAGGACGTGGCTGCGGTCGTCCGCATAGGCGACGGGCGCCGCGACCTTGGCCAAAGCGTATCCATCTTCCTGCAGCGCGTTGAGAAGGCGCGACTGGCCATCGAGCACATCGCTTGCCACGGCAGGATCGCCGCTCTTCAGGCCGAGCGAATCTTTTTCCGCAGCCGGCAAAACGCCGTCGATCTCGACCTTGCCCAGATGAAACAGCGGGCCTTTGTCGATGGCGACATTCACATCGACCGCCGTGCCTTGCGGAACCGAATCCAGATAGGCCGGCAATTCCGGATCGGTCAGCGCATGGCCGCCGATCGTGATCACAACCTTGTTCTGGTAGTAGCCGAAACTGTCCAGGGCGGTTTGCAGGCGCGGGATG
>DATIVW010000226.1:0-8375 GCA_035465595.1 Rhizomicrobium sp.
TAGACGCAGATGAACACGCCCGCGCCGTTCATCACGAGCGCGAAGATGCCGTAATGCAGGTTCAACAGGTTGACGGTGGTATTGCGGAAGAAGGCCACGGCGGGCACCTCGCATGTTGGCTATGGGATTTGCGAAAAAGACAGACTCCGGCACAGCGGCGCCGGGCGGATTGGCGATCTATCTCTTGCGCGAAATCCCACACATGCGGGTCAACTCCCTGAAGGCGGCAATCTAGCGTTTGCCAAAGCGCCGCTCAATATCGGATCGTGCGGCCATGCCGGTCACCATCCGCCCCGCCACGCCGCGCGACGCACCGTTCCTGGGCTGGGCCTGCGTGATGGCGGCGCGCAGCCAGCTGGAGCGCGGCTGGTTCGAGATCGTGCTGCAGCGGGATGAAGCCTTCTGCATCGAATTCGCCACTTATCTTACGCTCGCGAAAGCGAGTTCCTGGTGGCACTGGTCGCTCTTTCACGTCGCGGAGGTGAACGGCGTGCTGGCGAGCGCCATGTGCGGCTTCGGCGACGAAAGCGTCTATCACGCCTCCAGCGCCGCGATGGCCGAAGCGGGCGACAGGATGGGCATTCCCAAGTCCGAGCAGGCGAAATTCTGGCCGCGCGGCGCCTGGATCGTCTCGCCGGCGACCAGCGAGGACGGCGCGTGGACCATCGAGAACGTGGCGACCAAACCGGAATTCCGCGGCACGGGCGTGACGCATGCGCTGCTGGAAGCGGAACTGGGCGTGGCGCGCGCGGCCGGATTCAGGCGCGCGCAGATCAGCTTTTTCGTCGGCAACGACCGCGCGGAGAGAACTTACGCCAAGGCCGGTTTCAAATTCGCCGAAGAGAAGCACGCGCCGGATTTCCAAGCGGTGACGGGTTTGCCGGGTGTGCGGCGGTTTGCGCGCGATCTTTAACGACGTCCAAACAGCCGTTCGATATCCGACAGCTTCAGCTCCACGTAGGTCGGGCGGCCGTGGTTGCATTGGCCGGAATGCGGCGTGGCTTCCATCTCGCGCAGGAGCGCGTTCATCTCTTCGGCGTTGAGGCGCCGGCCCGCGCGCACCGACATGTGGCAGGCAAGCGTGCCGGACACGTCTTCCAGCCGTTCCTTCAGCGACAATGCGTTGCCAGTTTCCGCGATGTCGTCGGCAAGGTCGCGCACCAGGCCCTTGAGATCGGCCTTGCCCAGCATTGCAGGCACCTCGCGCACCATCACGGCATCGGGGCCGAACGGCTCGATGACGAGGCCGAGCTCTGCCAGCTCTTCCGCGCGCGACGCGATGCGATCCACTTCCGCCGGATCGAGCTCCACCACTTCGGGGATGAGCAACGGCTGGCGCGCAATGCCGCCTTCGGCGAGCGCTTTCTTCATCTTCTCATAGACAAGACGTTCATGCGCCGCGTGCTGGTCGACGATGACGATGCCGTCCGCCGTCTGCGCCACGACATAAGTCTCATGCAGCTGCGCGCGCGCCACGCCCAGCGGCAGATCGACGGGCGGCGCCTCGACCAGCGCTTCTTCCACGCGCGCGGAGTATGCGGGCGCAGCACTGCCGGCGAACAATGGCGACTGGAACGACCGTGCCGCTTCCGCCATGCCGGGCGAAACGGGAAAGGGATGAACATTGTTCTGGTACGGCGCGTTTTGCGCGCGGAACGACGCCAGCGCCGAACCGGCCACTGTCGTGGAGGCGCGATGCCCCGCGTCCGCCAGCGCGTGCTTGAGCGACGACACGATCATCCCGCGCACCAGCCCCGCATCGCGGAAGCGCACTTCGGTCTTCGCCGGATGCACGTTCACGTCCACGAAGGCGGGATCGCAATCCAGGAACAGCGCCAGCGCGGGATGGCGGTCGCGCGCCAGGAAATCGGCGTAAGCGCCGCGCACCGCGCCGATCAGGAGCTTGTCGCGCACCGGCCTGCCGTTCACGAACAGGAACTGCATCTGCGCGTTGGCGCGGTTGTAGGTCGGCAATCCGGCGAAGCCCGCGATGTGCACGCCCTCGCGCGTTACATCGACCGGCGCGGCATTGTCCCCAAAATCGCGGCCCATGATCTTCGCCAGCCGCTTCAAGCGCCCCGCGAACAAATCCGCTTCCGCTTCGAGATCGAGCGTACGGCGGCCATCCAGCGTGAGCGTGAAAGCGACATCCGGCCGCGACATGGCAAGCCGCTTCACCACATCGGTCGTCGCCATGTCCTCGCTGCGGGACGACTTCATGAATTTCAGCCGCGCGGGCGTGGCATAGAACAGCTCGCGCACGTCGACGCGCGTGCCCGACTGCCCTTTCGCGCGGAACGCCGCCGGCAATGGCCCCGCCACTGCGCCGCCATCCACGCGGATCTCGTGCGCCTCGCCCGTTTTCGTGCGGCTGGCGATGGAGAGCCGTGCCACCGCGCCGATGGATGGCAGCGCCTCGCCGCGAAAGCCCATGGTGCGGATGGTGGAGAGATCGTCGTCGCGAAGCTTGGAAGTGGCGTGGCGCTCCACCGCGAGCGAAAGATCGTCCGCTTCCATGCCCTCGCCGTCGTCTTCGACCAGGATGAGGTCGGCGCCGCCGGCCGATGTCGCGATGTCGACGCGCGTCGCGCCCGCATCGAGCGCGTTTTCCACCAGTTCCTTCACGGCGCTGGCCGGCCGCTCCACCACCTCGCCGGCGGCGATGCGGTTGATCGTGCCTTCGGAAAGACGACGAATCCTCATGATTCGAGCCTAGCAGAGCGGGCCTTCGGAAACCGCCCGGCGCCTTCTGCGACTCACAGCCAAATCAGTGCTTGGGTGAGGCTTTCTGGGGCGTAGACGGCGCCGGCGGCACGGTGCGCGGCGCAGGCGCGGCCGGCGGCTTCTTTTGTGCCGTCACGGGCTTGACCGGCTGGGGCGGCGTTGTCGGCTTGTCCGCGCCCGGGAGCGGACGGATGGCCGGCTTCGCCGCGGCCTGCGGGCTTCCCGCCACGACGATGGTGAGATTGCCCTTCGCGAACACCCGATTGGTGACGCGGCGAATGTCGTCGATGGTCACCGCGTTGATGAGGCCATCGCGCTTGTCTAGATAGCTGATCGGCAAGCCGGCGTCCTGGAACGCGTTCAACTGCCCCGTGATGCCGACATTGGACGTGAACGCGAGCGGGAAGGACCCGGTGAGATAGGTCTTGGCGTCGTCCAGTTCCTTCTGCGTCGGGCCGTTCTTCGCGAAATCGTTGATGGTGTTGCGGATCACCTTGATCGTTTCCTGGACCGAGCCCGCCTTGGTCGCCGCCGTGCCGGCGAAGAATCCGGCGCGGGTAAGCGTGTTCACGGACGTTGATACGTCATAAGTCAGCCCGCGCTTTTCGCGCACTTCCGTCGTCAGTCGCGAGGAGAAACCGCCGCCGCCGAGGATGTAGTTCGCCACATAGAGCGGAATGAAGTCGCGGTCCTTGCGCGGCAGCGCCGGCAGCGCGAACACGATGTTGGGCTGGGGTACCGGCATCGGGATGATCTGCGTTCCCGGCGCGCCCATGCGGCGCAGCGGCGGAATGGCCGGGGGCGCGGTCTGGGGCAAGGTGCGGAACGCGCTCGCAAGAAGCGCCTTCAGCGTCGCGGTGTCGACATCGCCGGAAACCGCGACATGCATGCCGCCGCGCACCCAGTGCTCGCGGGCGAAATTGCGCAGGTCGTCGCGCGTGATGGCGGCAACGGAGCCGGCATTGCCGTCGATGGGATGCCCGTAAGGATGCCCCGCGAAGAAGCGCGTATAGAACCCCTTGGCGGCAACGGACGACGGATCCTCTTCATCCTGCTGGAGACTCGCCAGCATCTGCGCGCGCACGCGGGCCACCGCATCGGAATCGAAATGCGGCTTGGATAGCGCGACGCCGAGGAGGCGGAACGCATCCTTCGCATTCTCCTTCAGCGTCACCAGCGTGACCGTCATCCAGTCGCGATCGGGCTGCGCGGAAAGACGGATGCCGCGTTCGCTCAGCGCGGACTGGTAGGCTTCGGAACTGTAGGGACCGGCGCCTTCGTCGAGCATCGCGGAAGCAAACGCTGCGAGGCCCGGCTTGTTGGCCGGGTCGTACCCGGAGCCGGCGGGTAGCGCGACCGTCATGGAAATGATCGGCAGCGTGTGGTCTTCCTGGAACCACACCTGCACGCCCTTGCCCATGTTCACGGATTTGACGTTGGACGCCTGCGCGCAAGCTGGCGCGAGCACCACAAGAACAAGTGCAAGGAATATCCGGCGCGCGCTCATCGCGGCGTCCCCGGCTGCAGCCAGCCCGAAACCGCTTCGCGCTTGATGAGGTCCTTCGCGGCGGCATCGCGCACTGCGGCGGGCGTCACGGCGCGAACGCGGTCGGGCCAGGTGTCCACGTCATCGGTGGTGAGCCCGATGGCCAGTGCCTGGCCATAGGCCGACGCGAGTGAGAACTGGTTGTCCCGCTGGTACATCGCATCGGCGACGAGCTGTGTCTTGGCGCGCTTCAAATCGGCGGTGGCGGGCGGGTTCTTCGCATAGCCGGCGAGGATCTGGTCGACAGCATGTTCAAGCTGGTCGAGGCGGACGCCGGGACGCGGGATCGCGTAGACGGCGAAGGTGCCGTTGTCGCGCGCGTAACCGTCATAGCTGGCGCCGGCATTGGTCGCGAGGCGGCGCTTCACGACAAGCTCGCGATAGAGCGTGCTGGTGGGATCGCCGCCCAAAAGCTGCGCCAGCGTTTCCAGCGCCTCGGCTTCCCCGGGCCTGGCCTCGGTGTAGCTCACCACCCGGTAGAACCGCATGAACAGCGGCACCTTCACGTCCGGCCGGAAGATGGAAAGCCTGGTCTCGCCCAGGCGCGGCGGCTGCGAATATTCGGCGCGGGGGCTGAGTTCGCGGGCGGGCACCTTGTCGTAGGCCGCGCTGGCGGCGGCGCGCACTTCCTCGCGCGTGACGTCGCCCGCCACGATCAGGATCGCGTTGTTCGGCGCGTAATGATGATTGTAGAAATCCTGCGCTTCCTTCCGCCCGATGTGCCGGATTTCGTCCGGCCAGCCGACGACGGGACGGCCATAGGGATGCGAAAGGTCCAGCGCCGCATCCATCTGCTCGCGCATGAGCGCCTGGGGATCGTTGTCGACGCGCATGCGCCGCTCTTCCAGCACCACGTTGCGTTCGGTGTTCACATTGGAATCCGACAGGTCGAGATTGGCCATGCGGTCGGCTTCCAGGTTCATCACCGTGGAAAGCCGATCCTTGGCGATCTGCTCGTAGAAGGCGGTGTAGTCATGCGTGGTGAATGCGTTGGACTGCCCGCCATTGCGCGCGACGGTCTGCGCGAACTGGTCGTTCTTCACCGTGGCGGTGCCGCGGAACATCATGTGCTCGAAGAAATGGGCGAGCCCCGAAAGCCCCGGCGGGTCATCCACTCCGCCGACGCGGAACCACAGCATCTGCGTCACCACCGGCGCGCGATGATCGGGCACGACCACGACCTGCATGCCGTTCTGCAGCGCAAACTGGAAAACGTGATTTTCCTGCGCGGGCGCGGGCGCCGCGAACAGAAACGCCGCAGCCGCGGCGGACACCGCGAATTTGAAAACCCGTGCTATCGGCATGAAACCCTTTGAATTCAGAATGGCCACCAGCTGCTGCTGTTGTCATCCTTGTCGACGGTGGCCTTCTCGGCGGGCTGATCCGCCTGCTTGTCGCCGTTCTTGCCGGCATCGATACGGGCCTTTTCGGCATCCGCGTTCAGCGGCTTGTCGCCGACCGGCGCATCGCTGCCGCCGAAGAGAAGCGAATCCGTCAGCGAGCCGGTGTCTTCGGCATTGGCGTTGTCGGCTGCAATGGTGCGGCGGATGGAGTCGTCCGCGGTGGCGGCGCCGGATTGCGCCAGCAGAAGCTTTTCGGCCTGGCTGTAGTTTCCGCTGATCGTCGCCGCGACCGCGGCGGTGTCGTCGCCATAGAGCGCCGCCTGCGCGCTTTCCGTCGGCGAGGTCTGGTTCAGCGGGGCCGCGCCCGGCTTGGGCGGATGCAGATTGTAATCGGGCGGGATGATGAGGGGCGCCTTGGTGACCACCGCGAACTCGTCCGGCGGCTCCTTGGTGATGCCGGCCGCCTCGCGAATCGTGTCGCAGGACATCAGCGACAGTCCCGCGGCGAGCAGAACAGAGGCGCGCCACAGATTCCGCATGCGGTACTCGACCATCACTATTCTCCAGATCCTAACCGTCCGCGCTGGCCGGCTGTTCCGGTCTCAGCAGGGCGTCATACAACAGCGCAGCCACCCCGAAGGTGATCGCGCAGTCCGCTAGATTGAATACATACCAATCGTAGTGGAATGCGTAAAAGTGGAAAAAGTCGGCAACCTTTCCATAGATCAGCCGGTCCACCAGATTTCCCAGCGCACCGCCGATCACAAGGCCGAGACCCACGGCCAGGGCCGGACGGGTCGCGTTCCACAGCCAGTAACCCAGCCCGCCGACGGCCGCCAGTGAGAAAATCGCCAGAAACGCGGTCCCCCATGGGCCGTGCGCAGGGAACAGCCCGTAGGAAACGCCCGGATTCCAGACCATCACGAGGTTAAAGAAGGGCAATATCTCGACGGATTCGCCGGGCGCCATGTTCACGAAGCCGAGGGCGTAGAGCATCAGGATCTTCGAGCCCTGATCGGCCAGCAGGGCGATGGCTGCCGCCGCAAGGCCCCAGTCGCGCGATGTCATGCGGAGGCCTCCAGTGCATCCACGGCCGCCGAGCAGCGGTTGCAGAGATCCGGGTGTTTGGGGTTTGAGCCCACTTCCGGAAGGATCATCCAGCACCGCGCGCACTTGTCGCCTTCGGCGTGATGGAAGACGGCCGCCGCGCCCTCGACATCGGCAAGCCTGAACGCATCGGCGGGCGCGTCATGTGTCGAGACCACCGCGTGCGAGGTGATCGCGATCTCGCCGAGGTCCAGCCCGTCGAG
This sequence comes from Rhizomicrobium sp., assembly GCA_035465595.1. Lineage (GTDB taxonomy): Bacteria > Pseudomonadota > Alphaproteobacteria > Micropepsales > Micropepsaceae > Rhizomicrobium. The sequence continues at coordinate 6,924 of DATIVW010000226.1, forward strand.
CAATTTCGCGTCTTCGGCGTTCACGAACAGAACCGGGCGCGCTTCCAGGCTGGCGCCGATGACCTTGTCGCGGCGCGCGATTTCCAGCGCACCGGTGACGACACGGCGAAGCTCGCGGATGCGCGCCCATTTCTGGATCAGCTTCTCGTCGTGCCAGTCCTTCGGCACGTCGGGGAAGGTCTGCAGATGAACGCTTTCCTTGTCGCCCGGGAAACGCAGCAGCCAGGCTTCTTCCATCGTGAAGCACAGGATCGGCGCCAGCCAGGTGACGACATGCCGGAAGGCAAGATCGGTGACCGTGCGCGATGCGCGGCGGCGCACGCTGGTCGCGGCATCGCAATAAAGCGCGTCCTTGCGGATGTCGAAGTAAAGCGCGGAAAGCTCGTTCGTGCAGAACGAGAACACCGTGTTGTAGACGCGGTTGAAGTCGTAATTGGTGTAGCCGTCGCGAACGATGGCATCGATCTCCGCCAGCTTGGCGAGGATGTAGCGCTCCAGCTCCGGCATCTTGTCGTGTTCGATGCGTTCCTTCTCGTCGAAGCCGGACAGGTTCGCGAGCATGAAGCGGATGGTGTTGCGCAGGCGGCGATAGGCATCGGTGTTCGACTGGATGATGTCGTTGCCCATGCGCAGGTCTTGCGTGAAGTCGCTCGACGCGACCCACAGGCGGAAGATGTCCGCGCCGTTCTTGTCGGCGATGGTCTGCGGCAGGATCACGTTGCCGACCGACTTCGACATCTTGTCGCCTTCGCGGTCGAGCACGAAGCCCGCGGTCAGCACTTCATCGTAGGGCGCGCGGCCGCGCGTGGCGCAGCTTTCCAGCAGCGAAGACTGGAACCAGCCGCGATGCTGGTCCGAGCCTTCGAGGTAAAGATCGGCGTGATCCTTCTGCGGCCATTCCGGCTCCAGCGGCTGCTCGACCGTGAACACATGCGTGGAGCCGCTGTCGAACCAGACGTCGAGAATGTCCCTCACCTGCTCGAAGTCTTCGGCCTTGTACTTGTTGCCGAGGAAACGCTCCGCCGAGCCGGGCTTGAACCACGCATCCGCGCCTTCGGCCTTGAAGGCATCGACGATGCGCCCGTTCACGTCGTGATCGTTGAGGATCGCGTCGGTCTTCTTGTTCACGAAGATCGCGAGCGGCACGCCCCAGGCGCGCTGGCGCGAGAGCACCCAGTCCGGCCGGTCCTTCACCATGCCGGCGATGCGGTTCTCGCCGGATTTCGGAAACCACCTGGTCTCGGAGATCGCCTTCATGGAGCGCGTGCGCAACGTGCCGCCACCCGGGATTTCCTTGTCCATCGACGCGAACCATTGCGGCGTCGCGCGGAAGATCACCGGCGCCTTGGAACGCCACGAATGCGGATAGGAGTGGCGCAGCGTGCCCTTTGCGAGCAGCTTGCCTGCTTCGATCAGCGCCTTGATGACCGCGCCATTCGCATCGCCATCTTT
>DATIVW010000227.1:0-2478 GCA_035465595.1 Rhizomicrobium sp.
TGGAGCGCAGGAATCCGGCGCGAAGGCGCACATCAGCCGCCTCGAAAAGGCGTTCGGCGCGAATTGATCGAAATCGGACAAGCGTAGGACGGGCGCCGGTCGGGGCCGGCGTCTGCCTATTTCTTCACGTAGTCGCCGAAACGCTTGTTGAAGCGCGTCAGGCGGCCGCCGCGGTCGAGCAGCTGCTGCTGGCCGCCGGTCCAGGCCGGATGCGTGGTCGGATCGATGTCGAGCTGAAGCTTCTGGTCCGGCTCGCCCCAGGTCGTCCGGGTGCGGTAGCTCGTGCCGTCGTTCAGGACGACGTTCACGAAATGATAGTTGGGATGGATGCCCTTTTTCATGGCCGGAAAACCTTCAAACCCGTTCGGAAGCCGGGGCTTATAGGGGACCGGAGCGAGGCTGGCAAGCCAGCGGCGATAGGCCCGGTTTAGGGGGTTCCGGGGGTGGTTTATAGGGAGCGGGAACCTTAGATAGCGGTCCATGTCCCAGTCGGGCGAAGAATTCGCGGAACAAGTCCAGCATCTGGCACAGGGACGGGCCAAGAGCCGATCGTTGGCGCCCCTGCGGGCGCTACTTCCATTCCTCAAGCCCTTCCGCTTCCGCATCGCGGCGGCGACGGCCGCGCTCATCGTCTCCTCGGGCGCCACGCTGGTCCTGCCCGCGGCCTTGCGTTCCCTCATCGACCGGGGCTTCAGCGCCGCCCAGATATCGGCGATCTCGCACTACTTCCTTCTCTTCGTCCTTGCGGCGGGCGTTCTGGGCGTCGCGACCGCCATCCGCTTTTATTTCGTGACCTGGATCGGCGAACGGGTGATCGCGGATCTGCGCAAGGCCGTTTTCGCCAACGTCATCGGCCTGTCGCCGGTGTTCTTCGAGGTCACGCGCACGGGCGAAGTGCTGTCGCGCCTCACCGCCGACACGACACTGATCCAGACCGTCGTCGGTTCTTCCGCGTCGATCGCCGCGCGCAATTTCGTGATGTTCGTGGGCGGGCTCATTCTGATGTTCGTGACCTCGCTGAAGCTGACGGCACTGGTCACCGGCGCCGTGGTGCTGGTGATGATCCCCCTGATGCTGTTCGGCCGCTGGGTGCGCACGCTCTCGCGTAAGAGCCAGGACCGCATCGCCGACACCAGCGCGCATGCCAACGAAACCATCAACGCGGTGCAGACTGTCCAGGCCTTCACGCACGAGAATATCGAACGCGCGCAATATGGCTTTGCCGTCGAGCAGAGTTTCGATGTGGCGATCCTGCGCACGCGCGCCCGCGCCGCGATGACGGCGGTGGTGATCTTCGCGGTGTTTGGTGCGATCGCGGCGGTGGGCTGGGTCGGCGCGCAGGACGTGGTCGCACACGTCATGACGGCGGGTCAGCTCGTGCAGTTCATATTCTATGCCGGCATCGTTGCCGGCGGCGTCGGCGCGTTGTCCGAGACCTATGGGGATCTGCAGCGGGCGGCGGGCGCCTCGGAACGGCTCAGCGAACTCCTCACCGTGGAACCGGAAGTCAAAGCGCCGGCCCATCCGGTGGCCATTCCTGTGCCCGCCAGGGGCGCTGTTCATTTCGACAATGTGACGTTCCGTTATCCCGCGCGGCCCGAGCACAAGGCGCTCAACAGCTTTTCGCTCGACATCAAGCCCGGCGAAGCGGTGGCGCTGGTGGGGCCGAGCGGCGCGGGCAAATCCACGGTGTTCCAGCTTTTGCTGCGCTTCTTCGCACCCCAGAGCGGAGCGATCCTGTTCGACGGCATCGACACGGCCGATCTCGATCCGATCGAGCTTCGCCACAACATCGCGTTGGTCGCGCAGGATCCGGTGATCTTTTCCGGCACCATCGCCGACAACATCCGTTACGGACGCCCCGACGCGAGCGATGATGCCATGCGCAAGGCGGCCGAAGCGGCGGTCGCCAGCGAATTCATCGACCGCCTGCCCGACGCTTATCAGACGCGCGTGGGTGAGCGCGGCATGACGCTGTCGGGCGGTCAGCGCCAGAGGCTTGCCATTGCCCGCGCGATCCTGCGCGACGCGCCCTTGCTGCTGCTCGACGAAGCGACGAGCGCGCTCGATTCCGAGAACGAGCGGCTGGTGCAGCAGGGCCTGGCCAATCTGATGGCGGGACGCACGACCATTGTCATCGCGCACAGGCTCTCCACCATCCAGAAGCTGAAGCGCATCGTGGTGATGGACCAGGGCCGCATCGTGGGCGAGGGCAGTCATGCCGAGCTCGTGGCCGGCGGAGGTCTCTACAAGCGCCTCGCCGAGCTTCAGTTCGCCAGCGGCATGGCGCTCGCCGGCTAGAAGCCGAAATCGCCCGTCCTGAAATAGCGCGTCGCGATCAACGCGATGAGATAGAACGATCCGACGGGCGCGAAGAAGATGAAGGTTATCGGCCACAGGTTGGAATCCTGCGACAGTGCATAGAGACTCCATACGATCGTTGGCGCCGCGCCGATCAAGGGCACCATCGCCGCCGTG
>DATIVW010000228.1:0-7040 GCA_035465595.1 Rhizomicrobium sp.
GGGCTTCTTTTGGGGAGGTTCTATTGCGTTATTTCACATCCGCGCTGGTCGCCGGCGCCGCGTTGGCGCTGACGGCAACCGCTACATTCGCCCAGACCGCGGCGACCCAAGCCGTGAGTGCACCGCTCGACCGCAACAACCTGCACACGATCATCTGCCAGGAATATCCGGCGGCGACCGGTTCGCGCATCGGCAAGCGCGTGATCTGCCTGACCAACGCCCAGTGGGACGAAGTCCATCGCCAGGCGCGCGAGGGCATCCAGTTCGAGATCAAGAAGAGCTTCTCCAGCACGATCTGAACACCTGACCGGCACGGTCTGCGGTCAAAGCGCGGAAGCTTCGTTTCCGGTCCGCCACAATTTCCAGGGTCTCACGTTTGCGTGAGGCCTTTCGGATTCCTGCCCATCAGCTCCCCTTCATTACTTGTACGGGCGCAATCTCGACTGCACTATTGTGTCTTGGATGTAATTTGGTCTCCACAGGGCGGGCCAAGCAATGAAGGGGGGGTATCTTGCGTAATCTCTTACTTGCATTCACGGCGGTAGCGGCTGTCGCCTTTGCCGCTTCGTCGTCGATGGCGGCCAATACCGATGCCGCGGGTACTTCCACGGCTGCCCCGGCGGCGATGGCGCCGTCAAATCCTGCACCGGCCGCGACGCCGGCTGTCGATACCCCGTCGGGCACCGCACCCACCGAAGTGTCGGCCAAGGACCCCAAGGCAGTGGTCTGCAAGCGGATGGCAGCGGAAACGGGCACCCGCCTGGGCTCGCGCATGCAGTGCATGACAAACGCGCAATGGGATGACATCAGCCGGCAATCCCAAGACATGATCAAAATGCAGACCCAGAAAAGCGCAACGTTCGCCGACAAGCCCGGCTGATCCACGAAGGTTGCGTTTTTCCAGGTAATTTCTTGAATTCCGCCTCATTCCCGGCTGGATGGCCGGAGAATGAGGCGGTATTGGTACCCCCATGACAAAGGTTACCCACCTCTCCCTGGACGAAAAGGGCGGGATTGCGCAGCGCCGCATCCACCTGCGCGAGATTTCCGACGACGCCGATACCCCCCTGGAGACCGTGGGGCAGGACCTCAGGGCCGCGCGCCTGCGCCGGGGCGATGACCTGGCCTCCGTCTCCCGTGCGCTGAAGATCCGCAAAGACCATCTGGAGGCCCTCGAGGAAGACCGCTTCGAACAGCTTCCCGGCCGTGCCTATGCCATCGGCTTCGTGCGTTCCTATGCCGACTACCTCGGTATCGACCCTGTACAGAGCGTAGAGCGGTTCAAACTCGAGATCGCGGGACGCGGGAACGATGCCTTGCCGGCCGCGTCGCTTCCGGCGGTGGAAGAGGAGCGCCAGCTGCCGCATGGCTGGATCATCATCGCGGCGGTCGTCGTGCTGCTGGTGGGCTATGGCGTCTATCGTCTCGCTGTTTCGGCCGACTCACTGGTGAACCAGCCGGTTGCGGCGGTACCGCAGCAGCTCGCACCGAAACCGGCAAAGGTCGCGGTGAAGAAGCCGGCCCCGCCGGTACAGATCCAAACGTTGCCGCCCACGACAGTGGCGACGACCCCGCCGGCTGCCGAGACGACGAGTCCGGTGTCCGTGCTGCCCGGACAGACGCCGCCGGCCGCGCAGCCGGCGCCGCTGCCGCAAGGACAGGTTTACGGCGCCAGCAACAAGAACGCCCGCGTCGTGCTGCGCATCCGGCAGGCCACAAAGATCCTGGTCGAAGGTCCCGACGGCCACGTCTACATCAACCGTACGCTGCAGCCGGGCGACACGTACAATGTGCCGCTCGTCGAAGGCATTACGCTGACGGCGCAGAGCGGCAACGCGGTCGAGCTGGATCTCGACGGGCAGGCGATGGGCACAGCGTCCAAGACATCCGATACGGTGGAAGCGCTGCCGCTTGATCCGCAAGGCGTCGCCGATCACGCGAGCAACGGCTGAGAAAGCCATGAGCGTAAGGGCCTATCGCGACATACACAGGCGCAAGTCGCGCAAGATCCGCGTTGGCAATGTCGAAGTCGGTGGCGATGCGCCGATCACCGTCCAGAGCATGACGAACACCGTCACCTCGGATGCACGCGCCACGATCAACCAGGTGCGCGCGCTGGAAGAGGCGGGCGCGGACATCGTGCGCGTATCGTGCCCCGACGAGGAATCCACCGCCGCGCTTAAGACGATCGTGAAAGCCGCGAAGGTGCCGATCGTGGCCGACATCCACTTCCACTACAAACGCGCCATCGAGGCGGCGGAAGCAGGCGCGGCATGCCTGCGCATCAATCCCGGCAATATCGGCAATGCGGGCCGGGTGAAGGAAGTGGTGCAGGCCGCGAAGGATCACGGCGTGTCCATGCGCATCGGCGTGAACGCCGGATCGCTGGAAAAGGAATTGCTGGAAAAATACGGCGAGCCTTGTCCTGAAGCGATGGTGGAAAGCGCGCTGAACCACGCCAGGATTCTGGAAGACAATGATTTCCGCGAATTCAAGATCAGCGTGAAAGCGTCTGACGTGTTCCTGGCGGTCGCCGCATATCAGGGCCTGGCGGAGGCCTGCGATTATCCGCTGCATCTGGGCATTACCGAAGCGGGCGGGTTGATGAGCGGCTCGGTGAAATCATCCATCGGCATGGGCATGCTCCTGTGGAGCGGCATCGGCGACACGATCCGCGTTTCGCTTTCCGCCGATCCGGTCGAGGAAATCCGCGCGGGCTTCGACATTCTAAAATCGCTGAACCTGCGCCATCGCGGCGTGAATATCGTGTCCTGTCCAAGCTGTGCGCGGCAGGGCTTCAACGTGATCGAGACGGTGTCCATCCTCGAGGAAAAGCTGAAGCACATCTCCACGCCCATGACGCTGTCGATCATCGGCTGCGTGGTGAACGGTCCTGGCGAGGCGCGCGAGACCGACATGGGCTTCACCGGCGGCGGCGCGGGCGCCGGCGCCGGCATGATCTATCTGAACGGCAAACCGGCCTACAAGCTGACCAACGACAAACTGGTCGATCACGTCGTCGAGCTTTGCGAGAAAAAGGCGGCGGAAATCGAAGCCGCACGCGGCAAGAAGCTCGAGCCTGCCGCATAACGGCCCGGAACGGCACAGGCCGAACGGACGTTTCCTTTGCGCAACATGTCCATGGAGACAGGCGATGCGCCAATCCGGCCGGGTTATCGGTTTCGCTGCCGCGCTTGCCCTGTTGCCCGGCGCGGCACTGTCTCAAACCGCGCCGCCGCCCTCTCCACCACCGCCAACCACGACGACAGCCACGCCGGATGGCACCGATAACGGACAGCAGGGTGTACCGACCGTTCCGCAATACCCCCAGAATCCGTCCCACAAGCCGCCCTGTCAGCTTGGCGACATGATTTGCGCCTATGGCGGCCAGCCGGGGAATGACGATCCGAACAACTCGCATTCCTGACAGATGGCTTCCGCTTTCGCATCCCGGGATTCGAAGCGATCTTGCTTCTGCATCCGCGACTTACTATTCGCTACACATGATTCCGGAGAACAAGCTCGCGCGCCTGTCGGACCGCTTTCACGCGGTGGAGGCGGAGCTTGCCTCGGGGGCCAGCGGCTCCGGCTATGTGAAGCTTTCCAAGGAACATGCCGAACTCGCGCCGGTCATCGCGGTGGCCGACCAGTACCGCTCAACGGCGAAGCAGATCGCCGATGCGGAGGCGCTCATCGCCGATCCGTCGACCGATTCCGAGATGCGCGCGATGGCCGAGGAAGAGCGCGCCGAGCTCAAGGAGAAATTCGGCAGGCTCGAGCACGACCTTCAGATCCAGCTTCTGCCCAAGGACGCGGCGGACTCGTCTTCGGCCATCGTGGAAATTCGCGCTGGCACTGGCGGCGACGAAGCCGCGCTTTTCGCAGCCGATCTCCTGGAGATGTATACCCGCTACGCCCAGCTCCAGGGCTGGAAGACCGAGGTGATGGACCGCAGCGAAAGCGATCTCGGCGGCATCAAGGATGCGGTGCTCGAAGTGGTCGGGCAGGGCGTCTACGCCAAGCTCAAATTCGAAAGCGGCGTGCATCGCGTCCAGCGCGTGCCGGTGACCGAAGCGTCGGGCCGCATCCACACCTCGGCCGCCACCGTCGCGGTATTGCCGGAAGCCGAAGACGTCGACGTGCACATCGACGAGAAGGACTTGCGCATCGACGTATTCCGCGCGCAGGGCGCCGGCGGCCAGCACGTCAACAAGACCGAAAGCGCCGTGCGCATCACCCACATCCCAACCGGCATCGCCGTCGCGCAGCAGACCGAGAAGTCGCAGCACAAGAACAAGGCGCATGCGATGAAGCTACTCAAGGCCAAGCTCTACGAGATCGAGCGCGAGCGCGTGGACAGCGCCCGCGCCGCGGAACGCAAGAGCATGGTCGGGTCGGGTGATCGCAGCGAGCGCATCCGCACCTACAATTTCCCGCAGGGTCGCGTGACCGATCACCGGATCAATCTCACGCTTTACAAGCTCGACAGGATCATTTCCGGCGACGATCTGGGCGAAGTGATCGACGCGCTCGTCGCGCAGGACCAGGCCGACCGCCTGGCCGCGCTCGCCAACGAAGAAGGGTGATCTTCGTCTTCCACTTCCGTCATGGCCAGGACACGCCCGGCCATGACGAGCAGGGTTTGTCATGGACACTGACCTTCTCAAATCGGTATCGCAAAAGCTCTCCGCGGCCGGGATCGAATCCGCGCGTACCGAAGCCCGCATCCTGATCACGCAGGCGGCTGGAGACGCCCGCGCGCTGGACAAGTTCGTCGCCCGCCGCCTCGCGCATGAACCCATTGCCTACATCACCGGCCACAAGGAGTTCTGGAGCCTTGATTTCGAAGTGGGGCCCGGTGTCCTTGTCCCGCGTCCGGAAACCGAAACGCTGATCGAGGAAGCGCTGAAGGAATTCGCGGACAGGAACGCCACCCTGAATGTTCTTGATCTGGGTACCGGCAGCGGTGCGATCCCGATCGCGTTTCTGAATGAACGCCCCAACGCGCGCGGGCTTGGGATCGAACAGTCGCAGGATGCGATGATCTGGGCTCGCAGGAACATCGCGCGGCATCATCTGGAATCGCGGCTCGCGTTGCAGGGCGATGACTGGCTGATGCTGGGCGAGGGAGAGTTCGACGTGATCTTCTCCAACCCGCCCTACATCGAAAGCGGCGTCATCCCCACGCTCGATCCGGACGTGAAGGACTACGAGCCGCGCGCCGCACTCGATGGCGGGCGTGACGGCCTGGATGCCTACCGCGCCATCGCGCCTATCATTGCCGGGCGCCTTGCAATCGGGGGGCGGGCCTTTCTGGAGATCGGCCAGGGACAGGAACAAAAGGTTCCTGCGATCCTCAAGGCTTCGGGCCTTGAAACAGTGCGGATCGCACCCGATTTGTCCGGAATCCCCCGTTGCGTGATTGCCGCACTGGCCTGATTTGGCGGAAAAGAAGCCTTGGAAACCGGGCCGACACCCGCTAGGTTCGAAAACGAATAGGGGAGTCAGGAACCCCGTCGGCTGACCGGAGAAATCCGACAGCAGCCAGACCGGCCTCGGGGGACGGTCGCGCGGATGTCGCGCCGGTTCCTGCAAAAAGCGGACGAGAACAGTTCTCGCAGATTTATGCGGCAACCACACATGCCTGAAGCGGCATGACGGATTTTTTGGCGAAGCAGCGCGGTGAACGCGGCTGCAGGAAAACGATGATCATCACATCAGAAGAAGAGGGGCACCAGTGAAACGCTCTCGTGGACGCGGCCGCAGGCCACAACACAATAACCAGGGTGGCGGAGGCGGCGGTGGCGGCGGCGGGAATTACAACAACCCGAACCGCTCTTATGATTCGAACGGCCCGGAAGTGAAGATCCGCGGCAACGCCTCGACGGTGTACGAAAAGTACCTGCAGCTTGCGCGCGACGCCAATTCCAGCGGCGACCGGGTGATGGCAGAGAACTATCTGCAGCACGCCGAGCACTACTATCGCATCCTCGCCGCGCAGCAGGCCCAGCAGCAGCAATATCAGCAGCAGCAACAACAGGCCCACCAGCAGAACAACCCGGGTGGCAACAACCAGTATCGCGGTCCAAACGGCAATGGCGAGCAGCCCTATGTCCAGGATGCGCAGCCGCAGGGCGGGCCATCCTTTTCCCTCAACGAGCCGCAGAACGACGAGGAGGCCGAAGAAGCCGCCGAATAGTCTGCGCAGGGTTTGATTTTCCACCGCGCGGAGTTCATGCTCCGCGCGGTTTTATTTTGTCTTGTCTCCAAAGCGGGCATTCGCCCGGCAGAACAGGTTGCCGCCATGAAGGGGCTCGTCAGCAACTGATCCGTCGTCTTCATTAGCGAAGACGGACTGGATAATCGCGTTTCGCTATCGCGAGGCGCGGCTGCTTTCACTTGTTCATCTGGAGATTCCCTCGTGCGGAAATTTCTTCCGTCCGGTGCGCTCATGCGCCATGCCGGATTCCTGCGGCTGTGGGCCGCGCAGACCGTTTCATCCTTCGGCGCGCGCATCGCCCGCGAAGGCTTCGCCATGACAGCGATCCTGACCATTCATGCGCCGCCGGCGGAGCTCGGCCTTCTCACCGCGCTGGCGCGCGGGCCGGGGATTGTCGTCGGCCTCGTGGCGGGCGGATTTGTCGATCGCTCGAGCCGGCGGCGCGTGATGATCGTCTCGGACCTTGCGCGGGTCGCGTTGATTCTCACCATCCCGCTGGCGGCCTGGCTGCATGTTCTGGCGATGCCGCAACTCTATGCGACTGCGGCGCTGGTGGGCGGCGCGGGCGTGCTGTTCGAGATTGCGGACCACGCGTTCCTGCCGTCGCTCATCGACCGCGAATTGCTGCTCGATGGCAATGCCAAGCTCAGCACGACCGATGCCATCGCAGAGATCGGCGGGCCCGCGATGGCCGGCACGCTCTTCCAGTTCTTCACCGCGCCTTTCGCCATGCTGGGAACCTCGCTGACCTATCTGGTCTCGGCACTGTTTCTCTTCACCGTTCCGGCGCGCGAGTTGCCGCCGGAAGAGCCGCATGCGA
>DATIVW010000229.1:0-1528 GCA_035465595.1 Rhizomicrobium sp.
TGGCTCGCCTTCATCCTGCTCATCGGCACGCTGATGCTGGCGTGGCGTCAAGAAGGGCGCTGACGCACTCGCCTTCGTTCGTCTTCCCCGATAGTTTCACGCGTATCGGGAGATAGGCATGAACAAGCCGGAACGCATCCACACCTATCAGGATCTGATCTTCGACAGCACGCGCTGGGACAGCTTCCGGCCGCGCAAGGGCGACATCATCGTGGCCACGCCCGCAAAATGCGGCACCACCTGGACGCAGATGCTGTGCGCGCTGCTTGTGCACCAGACGCCCGACTTGCCGCTGCCGCTTACCAGACTTTCACGCTGGCTCGATCGTCACGGTGAACCGATCGAAGCGCTGGTTGCGGAGTTCGAGGCGCAGCCCTGGCGACGCATTGTCAAAACGCACACGCCGCTCGACGGTCTGCCTTACTACGAAGACGCGACCTACGTGTTCTGCGGCCGTGATCCGCGCGATGCATTTCTTTCGGCCATGGATCACGGCGAGAACGCCTCGCCCAAGACACGGCAAGAGGTCTTGCGGCGCGCCGGCCTGCCGCCCGACTTCGAACTGCCCAGCGACGCCAACGCGATGTTTCCGATGTGGCTCAATACCGGGACCGTACCGTGGGTGAAGGACGGATTCCCGAGCGGCTCAGTGCTCTATTTCTCGAGCACGTGGTGGCAGCACCGGCATCTGCCCAATCTGGTGTTCATCCACTACGCCGATCTGATTGCCGATATCGACGGCGAGATGCGAAAGCTCTCCACCGCGCTCGGTATTCCCGTCGATGAAGCGCGCTGGCCCGTGCTCGTGTCCGCGGCGCGCTTCGAGACGATGAAGGAAAATGCCGATCATGCCGCGCCCGGCGCCCATCTCGGCGAATGGGCCAACAATGCCGACTTCTTCCGCAAGGCTCGGCACGGCGAATGGCGCGACCGCCTGAGCCCGGAGAACCAGGCGATGTACGAGCAGATTGCAGGCGAACGGCTCGCGCCCGAGCTTCGGGCATGGCTCGAAGGCGGACGCAAGGCGTTCGATCCGCGGGCTTAGCGGCCACCGACACCGGCGCCATCGGCGCAGACGGGATCGTCGATGCTCGCGCGGCGGACGTCGCCTGACAATGTCACCAGCACATTCGGCTTGAGCGAAAGACCGAGGATTCGCGCGCGATCGACGGGGCCGGGAAAACGGACCCGTCCCGGCGGGATGCGCGTGAATCCGACGCGCGCATAATAAGGTTCGTCGCCGACAAGGATGATCGCGCCATGGCCAAGCCGGCGCGCTTCCTCGATGCCCCTGGTCATCAGCGCAATGCCGATCCCGCGTCCGCGCTGGCTGGATTGCACCGCGAGTGGACCCAGCAGCAGCACCTTCTCCGTACCGACCATGACGGGCCAGAAGCGCACTGATCCGCGCAGCTCGCCTTTTTCCATCGCCACGAAAGAAAGTTCCGTTACGGCATCGACGCCTTCGCGCAACCGGTACGCGGATTTCGCGTAACGGCCGGGCCCGAAGCTTGCGGCGTTGAGCGCT
>DATIVW010000230.1:0-5969 GCA_035465595.1 Rhizomicrobium sp.
ATGCTCAAGCAGAAGCCGCCGATCCGCATCATCTCGCCGGGGCGCACCTATCGCGTGGACAGCGATGCCACGCACTCCCCGATGTTCCATCAATATGAGGGGCTGGTGGTGGACGAAGGCTCCACGCTCGGCAATCTCAAATGGGTGCTGGAAGAATTCTACAAGGCGTTCTTCGAGGTGGATTCCGTCGAGTTGCGCGCGCGTCCGTCCTATTTCCCCTTCACTGAACCGTCGGTGGAATGGGACCTGCGCTGCGACCGCTCCGTGCCCGGCAAGATCACCTTCGGAACGGGCAATGACTGGCTGGAGCTGGCGGGCAGCGGCATGGTCAATCCGCGCGTGCTGGACATGTGCGGCATCGACTCGACGCGATATCAGGGCTTCGCCTTCGGCGGCGGGCTCGATCGTCTTGCCATGCTGAAATACGGCATTCCGGACATCCGCCCGTTCTTCGAATCCGATCTGCGATGGCTGCGCCATTACGGATTCTCGGCCTTCGACCTTCCGACGCTGGACGGAGGGCTTTCCCGATGAAGTTCACGCTTTCCTGGCTGAAGAACCCGCTCGAGACCGATGCGGATGCGAAAACGATCGCCGACAAGCTCACCGCCATCGGCCTCGAAGTGGAGTCGGTCGAAGACGCCGGCGTGCGGCTGAAGGATTTCACCGTGGCGCATGTCGTGTCGGCGGAAAAGCATCCCAACGCCGACAAGCTGCGGCTGTGCATGGTGGATACGGGTGGGAAGGAACCAGTGCAGGTGGTTTGCGGCGCGCCGAATGCGCATGCCGGCATGAAAGCTGTGTTTGCCAAGCCCGGCACGATCATTCCGGCAACCGGAGCGGAGTTGAAGATCGGCACCATCCGCGGAGTCGAGTCCCGCGGCATGCTGTGCTCGATCCGCGAACTTCTGCTCGGCGAGGAGCATGACGGCATCATCGAACTCCCCGCCGATGCGGTGGTGGGCGAGCCGGCTGCCAAAGCGCTGGGGCTCAACGATCCGGTCATCGACATCTCGCTGACGCCGAACCGCGGCGATGCGGCAAGCGTCTATGGAATTGCACGCGATCTGGCGGCCGCCGGACTGGGCCGCTTGCGGGAAGGCGATCTGTCACCCGTGCAGGGCAAGTTCCCGTCGCCGATCCAGACTGTTCTGGATTTCCCCGAAGGAACGCAGGGCGCCGCTCCGATGTTCGCGGGCCGCCTGATCCGCGGCGTAAAGAACGGGCCCTCGCCCAAATGGCTGCAGGACTATCTGAAGGCCGTCGGCCTGCGCCCGATTTCGGCGCTGGTGGACGTCACCAATTTCCTTGCGCTGGATCGCGGGCGGCCGCTGCATGTGTTCGATGCGGCGAAGCTGAAGGGAAATCTGCGCGCCCGCTTTGCCAAGGACGGCGAACAGCTCGTCGCACTGGACGGCAAGACCTACACCCTCGACAGCGAGATGGTCGTGATCGCAGATGATGAAGCCGCGCGCGGCATAGGTGGTGTCATGGGCGGCGAGGATTCTTCCTGCACCGACGCCACAACGGACGTCTTCATCGAATCCGCCTTGTTCGACCCCATCCGCATCGCGCGTGCAGGACGCATCCTCGGCATCGTCTCGGATGCGCGCTATCGCTTCGAGCGTGGCGTCGATCCGGAATTCGTGGTGCCCGGTCTCGAATTCGCCACCAAGATGATCCTGGAATTTTGCGGCGGCGAGCCGTCGGAGCTCACCGTGGCAGGCGCGCCGCCGGCATGGAAACGCGAAATCGCCTTCACGCCCGACGCAGTGCTCAAGCTCGGCGGCATGGACGTTCCCGACGACGAGATCGTGCAGATTCTCAGCCGGCTTGGCTTCAAGGTGGAAGGCCGCAATCCCATGATCGTAACGCCGCCGAGCTGGCGCGGCGATGTTGTGGGCGGCGCCGACCTTGTCGAGGAAGTCGTCCGCATTCACGGGCTCGACAAGGTGCCATCTGCGCCGATGGACCGCCCGTCCGTGATCGCACGCCCGACGCTCACGCCCGCGCAGCGCCGTACGCGCATCGTGCGGCGCACGCTGGCCGCGCGCGGCTTCAACGAGACGATCAACTTCTCTTTCATTCCGCGCGAGCACGCCAGGCTGTTCGGTGGCGGCGACGACGAGCGTCAGCTTCAGAACCCCATTGCCGCCGATCTGGATGCGATGCGTCCTTCCGTGCTGCCGTCGCTGCTCGCGGCGGCCCAGCGCAATGCGGCACGCGGCTTCGCCGAGGTGATGCTGTTCGAGCTCGGCGCGCAATTCGAAAGCGGCATGCCGGAGGCGCAGAAGACCGTCGCCGCCGGCATCCGCACGGGCAGCGGCATGCGCAGCTGGACAAAATCCACGCACGCAGCCGATGCGTTCGATGCGAAAGCGGACATGCTGGCTGCACTGGAAGCGGCGATGAACGGGCCCATGACGGCGCCGATCAAACAGGGCGCGGCGGCATGGTATCATCCTGGCCGCTCAGGCACGCTGGCGCTCGGCCCGAAAGTTCTGGCCTATTTCGGTGAGTTGCACCCCAAGATTCTGGCCGCCTTCGATCTGAAAGGACCGGTCAGCGCCTTCGAAGTGTTCATGGATGCCATTCCGGAATCCAAAGCCAGGTCGAGGGCCCGCGCGCCATTCGCGCCATCGCAATTCCAGCCGGTGGAGCGCGACTTCGCTTTCGTGGTCGATGCCGCGGTGACGGCGGACGCGATCGTCAAGGCCGCGAAGGGCGCCGAGCGCGATCTCATCGAACGTGTCGACATTTTCGATGTCTACGAGGGCAAAGGCGTGCCGGAAGGCAAGAAGTCGCTCGCGATTTCCGTGCGCCTGCAACCGCGGGACAAGACGCTGACCGATGCGGAGATCGAGGCTATAGACGGCAAGATCGTCGCCGCGGTGGCGAAAGCCACGGGCGGCACGCTTCGGACCTGACCGCGCCGCAATCCGGCCATGAAGCGGGATCAGCCTTTCGCAACTTCGCGGGAGGGATCGATGCTGTACGACTTGGTGATCGTGGGCGGAAGTTTCGCGGGACTTTCCTGCGCGCGAACCGCGGCACTGCGGGGACTGAAAGTCGCCGTCATCGATTCCAAGCCCGAGCCTGGCGCGCGGATCCGCACCACCGGAATCCTCGTGAAGGAAGCAACCGATGACTGCGATCTGCCGTCCGCGCTGATGCGCAAGATACGAGGCGTCCGGCTTTACGCGCCGGATGACCGCACGCTCGATCTTTCCGCGCCGAACTATTTCTTCCACGCCACCGACACCGCCGGACTGATGCGCTGGATGGCTGTGGAAGCTGAGCTGGCCGGGGCGGTCCTGCTTTATGGGCATCGTTTCGAAGGGGCAGACGAAACGGCCGACGGGCTCGTGCTGGCCGGACTTGGAATCCAAACGCGCTTTCTTGTCGGCGCCGATGGCGCGCGTTCGCGCGTGGCGATGCATTTCGGGCTCGGCCTGAACAAGCGCTTCCTGGCGGGACTGGAGATCGAATGCGACCCGATCCCCTCGCTTGATCCGCGTTTCCTGCACTGTTTCGCCGACAACGAGATGGCGCCCGGCTATATCGGCTGGGTGGTGCCCGGTGCCGGCGTGACGCAGATCGGGGTGGCCGCCACGCGCGGCAAGAAGCCGGAGCTGGCCGCGTTGATCGAACGCGCGCGACGCATCTGGGGAGTCAACCGCCTCGAGGTCGTGGAACGACGCAGCGGGCTGATCCCCTGTGGCGGCCCGGTATCGCGCATCGGCAAGGGGCGGGTGATGCTGATCGGGGATGCGGCGGGGCTTGTCTCGCCGGTCACGGGTGGCGGCATTCACACGGCGCTGCATTTCGGACGGCGCGCAGCACAGCTCATCAGCGACTATCTGCTGGATCGCGGCCCGCGTCCCTTGTCGGTCTTCGAGCGGGAGATCCCGCGCTATCGGCTGAAACGCGCCATGCGCCGCGTCTTCGACCTGGCGCCGCCGAACGCGTTGATCAACGCCACTTTGATGACCTCGCCCATGCGCGCGCTGGCCCAGCGGCTTTATTTCCACCGGCGCGGCGGCGATCCGGCATCCTTCGCCGCGTGGTCGGACACGTTCGGCAAGGATGAGATCACACCGCTGCCACCGAACACCCCGCCGCCCGAGCTGCATTGCATCTAGCGGGCCCGTGAAAGGCAATTTGTCGGCCGCGCATGCGCGTGTATCGTCGGGCGCATGATCACGACCGATTTCGACAAGCGCTCCGGCCTTCTGTTCATTCTTGCCTTTGGCATCGTCAGCTTCTTTGCAGACATGGCCTATGAGGGCATGCGTTCCTCGACCGGGCCGTTCCTGGCCCTGCTCGGCGCGAGCGGGACGGCCGTCGGCTTCATCGCCGGCGCCGGCGAATTGTTCGGCTATTTGCTGCGCGTTGTGTCGGGGCGGCTCGCGGAAAGGAGCCGTGCCTACTGGGCATTCACGCTGGCGGGCTACATCCTGCAGATGGCGGTAATCCCGCTGCTTGGGCTGTGCGGCAACTGGCAGATGGCCGCCGTCGTCATCGTTCTGGAGCGATCCGGCAAGGCCATCCGCAATCCCACCAACAATTTCATGATGTCGCGCGCCGGCGAGCATATCGGGCAAGGCTGGGCATTCGGATTGCAGGAGGCGATGGACCAGGCCGGCGCACTCGCCGGGCCGCTGATCGTGTCGCTTGTGCTGGCCCATCATGGCAGCTACGCGCACGCTTTCTACTGGCTCGCCATTCCCGCGGTGCTGACACTTGTCAGCGTGTTCACGGTGGCGCTGCGCTTTCCCTATGCGGGGCACACCGTTGCGCCCCAGCAGCATTTCAGTTTCACCCTGCCCCGCGCCTATTGGCTCTACGCGACAAGCTCCGCGCTGGTCGCCTTCGGGTTCGCGGACTACCCGCTCATCGCCTATCATTTCAAGCAGGCGCACATCGTTTCGGACACGGCGATTCCGATCCTCTACGCGGTCGCAATGGCGACGTCCGGCATCGGCGCGCTCTTGTTCGGCATCGCCTTCGACAGGCGCGGCTTTGCGATTTTTCCGTCCGCGATCCTCGCCGCGGCGCTCGTCACGCCGCTGGCATTTCTCGGCGGCCACGACCTTGCCATCGTCGGCGCAGCCTTGTGGGGCCTTGCGCTCGGTGCGCAGAACTCGCTCCTTACCGCCGGCGTCGCCAAGATCGTGCCGCAGCATTCGCGCGCCCGCGCCTATGGTTTCTTCTCCGGCATCTTCGGGATTTCATGGTTCGTCGGCAGCGCCATCATGGGCTGGCTCTACGATATTTCACTGACCGCGCTGGTTTTCGTTTCCATCCTTGCGGAGATCCTGGCGTTGCTGCCGCTGCTGATGGCGATCCGGATCAGGCCGCGATTGCCTGAGTGAGCAGCGCGGGCGCGGCGCCCATCTGCTGCACGCGCCTGTCGAATTCCGCACGAGCCTGGGGGTTGGAGCGCTGATGCCGCTCGGCGAAGATGAATTCGTTTTTCAGTGAATGTTCCAGGCCCGTGAATTCCGTCACCCGCACCTTGTAGCCATGCGCTTCAAGAAAGAGACCGCGCAGAACATTGGTGAGCTGCGCGCCGAATTCGCGGCGCTGGATCGGATGGCGCCAAAGCTGCTGCAGCGGACCCTTCACATGATCGAGCTCGCGCGCCAGTTCCGCCTGGCAGCACGGCACCAGCGCGACGAAGCGGGCCTCGTTCCGAAGCGCAAACAGGATCGCCTCGTCCGTTGCCGTGTCGCAGGCATGCAGCGCCGTCACCACATCCGCGCGGCCTTCCGGCAGCCTTGCATCGCGGATCGCGCTTTCGATGAAGTGCATCCGCGCGAACCCGCTCTCCGCCGCGATCTCCTTCGAGGTTTCGATCAGGTCATGGCGTGCTTCCACCCCGTACACGATGCCCCGGCCTTCTTTCGCGAAGAACAGGTCGTAAAGAATAAAGCCGAGATAGGATTTTCCGGCGCCCAGATCGGCAA
>DATIVW010000231.1:0-5622 GCA_035465595.1 Rhizomicrobium sp.
ATAGAAGATCTTGCCCTGGCCGTAATTGAGCTGGTTGCGGACATAGTAGTTGAACGCGGAAATATAGGCGGAGCTGATCGCGGCCGATTGCGGATCGTAATCGGCTTCCTTGCTCAGCGGATCAAGATCGGGACCGGAGAACCGCGTGTCCAGGCGGCCCGTGGTCATGCCCTGATCGTCCTGCAGGTTCTTCTCGAACTCGCCGCCGTCGATGCGCAGGTTCGCCTTGAGGATATAGGACACCGGCAGGCCCGTGACGTTGTGCAGCTTGTTGGCGATGTCCAGCTTCTTCTTGGCCGGCAGCGAGGCGCCCCTTTGCAGCGCCAGGGCATACTCGCCCATCGCGAACTGCTCGACGCGCTGCACGAACGGCTCAAGATCCTTCGGTTTCTGGCCGGGGATCTTGTTGTGGTACCACGCCGATGCCGCATAGGTCGGCAGCGCGATCTCATACGGCAGGTCGACGCCGGGGTTTGTATCCGGCCCATCGACCGAGAGACTGAAGTTCAGAATCGCCGACAGCAGGATCACGCCGTTGAAGTCCACCGAGCGGTTGTTTTCCAGCTCGTTGATGACGACGGCGGACCGAGGCGTGCCGTAGCTTTCGCCGAACAGATATTTGGGCGAATTCCAGCGGTTATACTTGGAGAGGAATTCCTGGATGAAGGTCGCGAAGGCGGCGCCGTCCGGATCCACGCCCCAGAACGCCTTCTCCTTGTCCTTGCCCGCGATGCGGCTGAAGCCGGCGCCGGGCGCATCGATGAAGACAAGATCGCTGGCGTCGAGCAGCGTCGAGGCATTGTCGATGAGCTGATACGGCGCGGCCGGTGTGTGCGTGTCTTCGGCCGTGACCACGCGTTTGGGACCGAACGCGCCCATGTGCAGCCACACGGTCGAAGAGCCGGGGCCGCCATTATAGATGAAGGTCACGGGGCGGTCGGCCGCCGGCGCGCCGGTCTTGGCGTAGTAGACGAAGAACATCGAGGCTTCGGCCGAGGACTCGTCCGCCTTGGCATCCGGATTCTTGGAGCCGCCGTTCTGCGCGACATCGTTCCAGTCCTTCTGGTGCACGACGAGCGTGCCCGCGATGGCCTTGTAGGAGATGCCCGCGGCCGAACCGCTGGTCACCGATTCCTCGGACTTGAAGAACTTGCCGGAATAAAGATCCGGTGCCTTAGCGTCGGTTTTCGGCGCGGGTGCATCCGCAGCAAAGGCGATAGCCGCCGTGACCGCCAGCGCCGCTGTCGCCACCAGCCCATAAACACGTTTCATCGATCGTCCCCTTGGTCTCCGGGCAGGCCGGATTTCGATTGCTCTGGGGCCAGGAAGAACGGACGCGCACCCGCCGCGCCGGCGCCCCATTTGCGAAGGCGGCGATATTACGCCCGCTTGGCCCGCTCGCAACCGTTTTGCGACAACGCCGGGGGGAGCAGACGACAAAGAAATACAAAATTGCAGCGCAGGGCTACCCTGTCTGTTTTGCAAGGCATGTAACGGAAGCGTGAGCTGCGCTTTACTTCTCGATTGAGGAGCGTGGCACTCGCGCGACGCACAACAGGACGGGCATGTTTCAGGACCTATCGCGCAGATTGCATGCGGCGGCGGCCGAATTTCGCGCGCGCCACGGCAGCCTTGCGCAGGTTGGACCTGGCGTCGCGGGCTCGCTGCTTCTGCACGGTCTGGCGCTGTTCCTCATCCTGTTTCTGTTTGTGCGCAACGCCCAGCAGTTTTCGCAGAAACAGCCGCCATTTCTGCCCGTCGACGTCGTGCAGCTCGGCGATGAAACCACGGCGCCCCCGGCGCCGAACCACGCCGCGGTTCCTCGGCAGAAGGCCATGAAGGGCCCCGCGGGCGCACCGAAGCCGGAAGCCCATGCGCCGAACAGGACAAACCTTCCCAAGGACGAACTCGAGGTTCAGCTCAGGAACCTGTCGAAGCTGCGCGAGCCCGACAGCGACCTGAAGATCGAGAACGGCGCTTCGGACGATACTGCGACAAGCAATGGTGCGGTACCCGGAACGGCGACGGTGTACAGCGTGCGCGATTACATCCGCGCGCAGATCCTGCGCCGCTGGGTGTTCGATTTCTCGACGCTTGGCAATCGCAACATCACGATACCGCTGCGCGTCTCGCTGTCCGGGCGCGGTGCCGTCATCATTGCGGAGATCACCGATCGTCACCGCTATGTGACCGACAAGGTCTTTCGCGACGTGGCGTTGAGCGCACGCAACGCCGTGCTGCTGTCGGCGCCGTTCAAGCTGCCGGCCGGTGCGCCGAAGGACGGGATCGATTTCACGCTCGATCTCAATCCGCGCGACACGCTGCGCTAAAAGCGCGATCCGGAAAAGTGCTCTCGGTTTACCGGTTAAATCGCGCGACGGGAATTACGGCAGATCGCGCGCAACGCGGAACCCGGACAGACTGGAATAGTCGTACTCGCCGCCATCCGGCGTGGAGCCGCTGCGCGTGGCGGAGCGGACAAAGATCGGCGTGTTGTCCCAGGAGCCGCCGCGGATCACATGCCTGGCGCATTCGCCGCCGCTCATCCACGCGCTGCCGTCTTTCGGTGCGCCGACATAGCTGGGGTGCCAGCAATCGGCCGTCCATTGCCACGCATTGCCGAGCATGCCGTAAAGTCCGAAGGGATTGGGCTTGAACGCATCGACATCGGAAAGGACGTGGAAGTCATACTGGCTTCCGCAGCCATTGCAGTTGGCATTGCCGTTGCCGACGTCATTGCCCCACCAGCGCGCGGTCGTGGTGCCGGCGCGCGCGGCATATTCCCACTCCGCTTCGCTGGGCAGCCGGTAAGGTCCGCCCGGCTTGTAGGCGATGGACGGATGTTCCTTGCGCACGCGCGCATTCAGCCACGCGACGTAGGCGCCCGCATCCTTCCAGTCGAGGCACACCGCAGGCCACTTCGGCGGCTCGACATCTTCGGGCGGATAGGCGAGGCCCTTGCGCGGCGAATGCCATTTCATGTTGGTGATCTTGTTGCAGGGCTCCGGCTGATAGCCCGTTTCCTGCAGGAAGACCTGGAACTGTTCGCTGGTCACATCATATTTGCCGAGCGCAAACGCGCCGACGCTGACGATGTGCTGCGGGCCTTCGGCGTCGAAGCGTCCCGGCTCGCTCTTGGGACTGCCCATCACGAAACGTCCGGCGGGAATGCCCACCATCGCCGGACAATTCGTGCATTCGATGAAGTCACGACTGCTTTCCTCTGCGTGCGCCGCGGAGAACAAGCAGCCCGTGCCAAGCAAGATCAGCAGAAGGCAGAAGATGCGATTGATCATGCGTGCGCTTTGGTTTGGATTTGGGACGCGCCGTGCGCCAGCATGTCCCGCGCCACGGCCTCGGCGACCTTGATGCCATCCACGCCTGCCGACAGGATGCCGCCCGCGAAACCGGCGCCTTCGCCCGCGGGAAACAAGCCGCGCGTGTTGACGCTCTGGAAATCATCGCTGCGCCGGATGCGGATAGGGGAAGAGGTGCGCGTTTCCACGCCGGTCAACACCGCATCCTCCATGTCGAAACCCTTGATCTGTTTTCCGAACGCGGTGAGTGCCTCGCGGATCGCGGCGATCGCGTAATCCGGCAGGCACGTCGAAAGATCGGTGGGCGTCACGCCGGGGCGATAGGATGGGATGACGTCTCCTAATCTCGTCGAAGCTCGCCCGGCGAGAAAATCGCCGACGCGCTGGGCCGGTGCCTTGTAGTTTTCGCCTCCGGCGACAAAGGCGCGTTCTTCCCAGTGACGCTGGAAATCGATCCCCGCCAGCGGACCGCCGGGATAATCGGCCGGCGTGATGCCGACGACGATGCCGGCATTGGCATTGCGCTCGTTGCGCGAATACTGGCTCATGCCGTTGGTCACCACGCGTCCCGGTTCGGATGCCGCCGCGACCACCGTTCCGCCGGGACACATGCAGAAGCTGTAGACGTCACGCCCGTTCGAGGCGTGATGCACCAGCTTGTAGTCCGCGGCGCCCAGCTCCTTCTTGCTGGCGCCGAAGCGTGCGCGATCGATCAGCGATTGCGGATGTTCGATGCGAAAGCCGATGGAGTACGGCTTGGCTTCGATGGCGACACCGCGCTCGTGCAACATCTGAAAGGTGTCGCGGGCGCTGTGGCCGACCGCCAGAACGACGTGTCTGGCCGCGATCGTTTCGCCACTGGCCAGTCTGACGCCGCGCAGATGGCGCGTGCCGCCGGCGGATACCGCGATATCAAGATCGTCCACGCGACTCTGGAAACGATATTCTCCGCCGAGCGATTCAATCGTCGCACGAAGGCTTTCCACCATCTTCACAAGGCGGAACGTGCCGATATGCGGCTTGGCGGCGGTCAGGATTTCTTCCGGCGCGCCGGCCTTCACGAATTCGGTGAGAACCTTGCGGCCGAGAAAGCGTGGGTCCTTGATCTGGCTGTAGAGCTTGCCATCGGAAAAAGTGCCCGCGCCGCCTTCGCCGAACTGCACATTGGATTCGGGATTGAGGATCGAGCGCCGCCACAGGCCCCATGTGTCCTGCGTGCGCTCGCGCACGACTTTCCCGCGATCAAGGATGATCGGGCGAAAGCCCATCTGCGCCAGGATCAATGCGGCGAACAAACCGCACGGCCCCGCGCCGATCACGAGCGGGCGTTCCTGCAATCCTTCCGGCGCGCGCGCGACGAATTTGTATTCGGTATCGGGAGCGGGTCGGACCGTGCGGTCGGCTGCAACGCGCGCAAGCACCGTCGCTTCGTTCTTGAGCGCAACATCAACCGTGTAGATTAGCGAGATCGCCGGCTTCTTGCGCGCATCGTGGCCACAACGAATGACGGTCTGGCCCAGAATGTCGCCCTGCGGAACGCGCAGGCGCCTGGCGATCGCCGCGCGCAGGGCATCCGGCGCATGGCCCAGGGGCAGCTTGATTTCCGTCAGTCGAAGCATCGAACAAATACCAAAGCCGGCGCGTTACAACCCGATCGCGTGAACCAGGAACGCCATCAATTCCCAGCTTACCAGCCCCACAAAGCATATTGCCAAGGCCGCGATCATGAGGGCGATGGCGAGAAGTGCCACGCTGTCTTCGATCTGCGCAAATGAAATCGCGACAATGGCCAATGTCGGCGGAATATAGGCGAACGGCACCGGTACGATGATCGCGATGGCGAGCAGGAGATCAATCGCGCCGATGAGCCGCGTTGCCCGCAAAAGCCTGCCATGGGCACTCGAGGGCACGATGCGCTCGACGGCGGCAAAAACAGGGATCAGGCGGCGCACCCATTTCGCGAATCCCGCGGTCGATGCGGATCGCTTCGAGAGAAACGCCGGCAGCGCAAGGGCTCTTCGGCCCGCAATCATCTGCAGTGACGGCACCGCGAGAAGAAAGCCGGAGACCGACGCGATGCCAGGCGCAAGCCCGGCGAGCGCAAGCACCAGCATGACAAATCCGAAGGAACGGCTTTCAAGCTGTGCGGCGATCCAGGCCACGTTGATGCGATCGGCGGGCGCTTCGTCCAGAAGGCGCTCCAGCGCCCGCGATGTCTGCATGTGCCGTCAGCTGCCATAGGCGTCGTTCGGTTGAAGATACGCGCCCAGCCGCGCGATGGAAACGATCGCGTGCGAAAGCGCGC
>DATIVW010000232.1:0-1876 GCA_035465595.1 Rhizomicrobium sp.
CTTCTCGCACATCGCGCGGCCGCGGCCTTCGGCGCGGGCGCGGTTCACGATCATGGAGAGCGCATCGACCGGGTCGTCATTGACGAGGATCGACATCTTTACGAGATCGCCCTCTTCATATTCCTCGATGTGATAGTCGAAGCTGGCATAGCCGCGGCTTACCGATTTCAGGCGATCGTAGAAATCGAACACCACTTCGTTCAGCGGCAGCATGTAGATGACCATGGCGCGGTTGCCGGCATAGGTGAGTTCCACCTGCCGGCCGCGGCGGTCTTCGCAGAGCTTCAGCACCGCGCCCAGATATTCGTCCGGCACCAGGATGGTCGCCTTGATCCACGGCTCTTCGATGAAGGCGATGCGCGTCACATCCGGCATGTCGGCCGGGTTGTGCAGCTCCTTCATCGTGCCGTCGTTCATGTGCAGGCGATAGATGACGCTCGGCGCGGTGGCGATGAGATCGATGTTGAACTCGCGCTCCAGCCGCTCCTGGATGATTTCCAGGTGCAGCAGGCCAAGAAATCCGCAACGGAATCCGAAGCCCAGCGCGGCCGATGTTTCCATCTCGTAAGTGAAGCTGGCGTCGTTCAGATGCAGCTTGCTCAGCGCGCCGCGCAAGTCTTCGAACTGCGCGGCATCGACCGGAAAGAGGCCGCAGAACACGACCTGCTGCGCCGGCTTGAATCCGGGCAGCGGCGTTTCGGTGCCTTTGCGCTCGTCGGTGATGGTGTCGCCGACCTGCGTATCGGCCACTTCCTTGATCTGCGCGGTGATGTAACCGACTTCGCCGGGGCCAAGCCTATCGACGCCGACTTTCTTCGGCGTGAAGACGCCCATCTGCTCCACCTGATAAACGGCATCGGCCGCCATCATGCGGATCTTCTGGCCCTTCTTCAGTTCGCCATCGACGATGCGCACCAGAACGACGACGCCGAGATAGGTGTCGTAATAGGAATCGATCAGCAGCGCTTTCAGCGGCGCGTTGATGTCGCCCTTGGGTGCGGGCAGGCGCGTGACGATGGCCTCCAGCACGCCTTCGATATTGAGGCCCGTCTTGGCGGAAATCGGGATCGCATCCGATGCATCGATGCCGATCACGTCTTCGATCTGCTGCTTCACGCGGTCCGGTTCGGCGGCGGGCAGGTCAATCTTGTTGAGCACCGGCACGATTTCGAGGCCGCCGTCGATGGCGAGATACACGTTGGCGAGAGTCTGTGCTTCGACGCCCTGGCTCGCATCCACCACCAAGAGCGCACCTTCGCAGGCGGCGAGACAACGCGAGACTTCATAGCCGAAGTCCACGTGGCCCGGCGTGTCCATGAGGTTGAGAACGTAGGTATCGCCGTCCTTGGCCTTGTATTCGAGACGCACGGTCTGGGCCTTGATCGTGATGCCGCGCTCGGGCTCGATGTCCATCGAATCCAGCACCTGGTCCTTCATCTCGCGCGTCGACAGCGCGCCGGTCACCTGGATGAGCCGGTCGGCGAGCGTGGATTTGCCATGGTCGATATGGGCGACGATGGAAAAATTGCGGATTTTGGCGAGATCGGTGGTCATGGAAGGCGGGGATATAGCGGCGAGGATGCTGGCGGTCTAGGGTCCGTGCCCCATGGCGAAAAACCGCGCGAAACCTGAGAAAACCGACCCGCTGGCCGAGCTTTGGCCGGGCCAATCGGTGCCGTTGCTGAAAGCGCTGCACATCCTCACCCACAATGGTGGGCTGAACGCGGATTCGCGGCGCAAGCTGAAGCAGGTTCTGCATCTGGCTAACCTGATCCGGCCGGCGCTGGATTGGGCCTTCGCGCAGGATCATGAGCCGGTGCTGGCGGATCTGGGCGCGGGCAAATCCTATCTCGGCTTCATTCTCTATGACCTGTTC